>QOAQ01000150.1 GCA_003972955.1 Aquificaceae bacterium | reverse complement strand
AAAACTATTCAGGCATCTGGCACGAAACTCCCTATTATCAACTCCCTCTTTTGCCGCGATAAATGCATTGGGCAGAACGAGTGCATCTTTGATGAGGTCAGCTACGTCAAACACTAATGCTCCGCGTCGGGTTTTACCGTGCATTACAGCGAAACCGTGTGGGATTCCTAATACCCAGAGCGTGGTTGCAGCTAATCCGTAAGCTAAGTAGTTACCATGATTGAGAAAGGCGTTGGCATCGTCTACGGTGTCGAAGTTTCGCACAAAGTCTTTTTGTTTGGTGCGGTTGGCGGCTATTTTGTAGAGTGTTTTGGTGAGTTGGGCTTCGGTGAGTAGTAAGTCGGTGACGTTGGGGCTTTGTTTGATTCGGTCTGAGAAGTTGTTGAGTGCTTGTTGAATGTCGGTATCGTCTGCATTAAATCCTTCGACTTTTAGATCACGGTCTTTGCTCCAGATTTTTTGTAGGTATTCGATGCGGTATTGTTGGAATACTTTGGCGACTTGTAGCCGCTTGTTATCATCAAACCAAAATTTCATCCAGCCTTGGATGTATTCGGTGGGGCGGTATTCACTTTGTGGGGATAGCCATTCGACCTCGTTAGCAGCGATGAGGGGTGTGCCGCCGCTGCCACTAAAGCCAATTAATACACCTGCGGAGGCAAGCATTCTAACGGCGGCTTGGGTGATGGATGTACCTGTGCCGAGTAGGATGCAGGTGGTGTTAGCAATGGGGATATTCCAGTATTGTTTTTCAGATTTTTCTTCGGTGAGATAGAGTACACGTCCGTCTTTTTGCATAACACGACATTTTTCTACATAGTAAATATTGGCACGTTTGGAGTGTAGTATGGCTTTGAGATCGGTGAGAGCTTCCATTTTAGTCCTTTGAAATTTTAGCAGCGAACGATCAAAATGGGCAGACGAGTGCCTACCCATTAAATTTACGGCTTAGTTATATAATTTAGGTGCGCCTAATTTATCATGTATTTCATTGCTAGTTGTAGACGAAATATTTAGTCCTTTTGCTAGCTTGTCCAAGTAAACGGCTTCTTCTTTAGAGTCAAGATCAATGGCTAATAATGACATGAGGTAAACTTGCTGTTCCATACCTTTTGGCACGTCGTTGATGAGTGCGTCAAGGTCTAATGGTGCGGCTAGTTCGTCACGTACCATCTGTGCTTCGTCTTCAGAAACATCGCCTAAGTGTTCAAGAATTTTCTTTTGCTCTGCCTCGTCTACCTGACCATCGGCTTTTGCTGCACTAATCATTGCGCGTAGTAATAATTGAGCCTGTGCTTCTTGCTCTGGTTCTGGCTCTTTATCACTCGCTGTATCACCAAACATTGCAGAGAAGTCTTTGAGCTTACCGCTATTGCTATTTGATTGATCACTCGATTGCGACCCTCCTGCTAATGAGCCAAGTAAGTCTCCTAAGCCACCCAAACCGCCACCACTTTGCTGACTGCCTGCTGACTTTCCACCCATTAAACCACCCAGTAAATCGCCAATACCACCACTACTTTGTTGTTGTCCTCCACCGAGCAAACTACCTAACAATCCTCCCATTCCACCTGAAGAAGAGCCTCCTCCTCCCATTATTTTGCCAACACCTTTTGCTACGATAATACCCATAGCAACTTTGCCCAATGTTCCCATCATACTCATCGTTCTTTCCTCTTTTTAGATTAAACCTGAATCCGTTATTGTAATCTTATTACGCCGAATTATATCTATCGGCTGTGATATTAACATAAGAATCAATGTTTTATTAATTCTTATGCTTATGCTCCATTAAGAATTTATCAATACTTATAATCTCTATATTTTCAAACTGTTCATTATGATCAGAGGTTATTAATTTGCAGGGCGCTGTGTGTGTTTTTATAAAATGGGTAAAGGCGTTTAGTTCTCGCTTTCTGGTTTTTTCGTTACTAATATCATAAGCCACTTGGTAGTGTATTTTCTGTGTATAGAAGTCTATTTCATAGCGGTCTTTTAGATAGCTGAGTGTTTTATCTTCTTTGTAGAGTGCAATAAATACGCTATTTTCTAGTGATTTTCCTAAATCATCTGAATGTTTTGGTGCTATTTGTAAAAAGCCGTTATCAAGCGCATAGATTTTTTTTGATGATTTTATGCGCTCTTTAAGTTTGTTGTGATGTTTGTCGATTCTTTGCAATAAGAAAACATCTTCAAAATAGTGAATATATTCCCGAATACTCTTCGTACTCATACCAAAAATATTGGCTAAGGTAGTATAGTTTAGTATGCCTGTTATATTTGAAAGCAAGTAGAAAAAGAGTCGTTCAATCACTTCACTATTGCGTATTCCGTAACGCGGAATAATGTCTTGGTAGAGGATATTTTTTGCGTAACTCGTAAGTAATTCTTTTTTGATTACGGGATTTTCAACAGAGAACACTTCGTAGAAACCTCCCCATTGTATGTATTCATCTTTGGCTCTTTTTATTGCTATTTTATTATTAATTCGGTCAATTTCTGTTTGATGGGTGATGTTTTTATAATCTAAATATTCTGTAAAAGAGAAGGTGTCTAAATGAATATTCAGACTGCGTCCACTTAGCAAGGTGATTAATTCATTCGATAGCATAGAGGAGTTTGAGCCTGTGATGATGTATTTGTTGCTACTTTTCTCATACTGGCTTTTTATATAAATTTGCCAGTTTTCAAAGAACTGTATTTCATCAAAAATAATATATAACTGACCTTGCGGGTCGATAAGCTGTAAGTAGGTTTCGTGGATTGTGTGTAAGTAGCTTGGATCATGGCGAACGTCTAAAAAGAGTGGCTGTTCTAAATTGACATAGAGGATATTTTTTGCAGGTGTGCCATTAGCAATAAGGTGGTTGATGGTTTGTTTAGCCAGTGTACTTTTTCCACATCGCCTTATGCCTGTAATGGTAATAATCTGACGCAGGGGCAAGTATGAAATTAAGGTCTCTAGTTGATCTCTTTTAGCATAATTTTGTAGAACGCCATTCCAATGTGGATTTTGCTCAACAAGTATGTTTTTCATTGTAATTCCCTATTAATCTTCAATATTGGTAAGTATACATTCCAATATTATACCATTATTGGGAATTATGCTGAGTTATTACTATTTAATAGCTTTTCACATCCCTAATATCACCCAATTCACGAAAAACGACTGTGGCAAAACTACCCACGGGTAGTACAAAGCTTAGGGTGATTTTTTCTTGGTCAAAGCGGTAGTCAAATTCGCTTATGGCTAGACGTAATGCGCGACGTTCTTGTTTTAGTCCGTGTTTTATCAGCCCTGTTGCTAGGTCTTCAAACTCATTGGCGATATATTGCTCTAGTTTGGCGACTTCTCCCCTGCTGGATAATTCTCCTTTTCCCCATAATGCACCTGTTGGATGGAGTTCTTGGCGTTGTGTGCGTTCTTTTAGGCTGGGGTCGCCGTCATCAGGAAAGCAGGAGTGTGAGCCGTTTAGCATAAAGACATCACCTGCTTGGGCTTGATTCCACGTACCTTGTTTTACGCGTTGTGATAGTAGCTGATTAAATAGCCATGATCTGGCGGCGGAGAGGTAGATGCTTCTTTTGGGGCGTGATTTGGGTTTGAATTGTCCTGCAAACCAGTTTTTTGCGCTGTCGATATTGTTAAAGTTGCGTCCAAAACGTTGTTCGCCGTAGTAGTTGGGTACACCGTTTGCTTTGATTTGTTGGCAACGGGCTTTTGCTTGCTCAATATCACCGTCGATGTCTCGAATAATGAGGCTAAAGCGATTGCCTGTTAGTGCGCCGCGCCGCAGTTTTTTGTTATGACGGGTTTCGGCGAGTATTTTTATGCTGTCGGGTAGTTGTTGTTGCCAGTTGGAGGCTTCGCGCCCTGGCATTTGTATACTAAACCATTGTGTGGTGATGGCGTGGCGGTCTTTCATGCCTGCGTAGCTGACATCTTTACGCGGGACTTGGGCTATTTTGGCTAATAATCCTGCTACCCAGTCGGTGTTTTCACCTGTTTTTTCGATGTGTAGGTAGACGTGTTCGCCTTCGCCTGAATGCTCGAATGATGTTATTTCATCAACTTTAAAGTCACTGGCTTGATTACGGATTGTACCGCGTAGTAGCTTTTCATCCTCGCTACTAAAGGCTTTTGTAAAACGCTTCATCGTTTGGCCGCCGCTCTTTCTGCAATCGTGTCGGCGACTTTATCACGCAGATAAATTGGTTGTGCTTGCTCGGCAGAGACGGCTTTGCCTTGCTGCCAATCTTGTACGGCTAGTCTGGCGATATATTGGGCTGAGGGAAGTACATCATCGACTTTACTTATTTGGCTGTTGTTGGCTATGTCTAACTGCTCGGCATATTCATCCCAACCGCTCCCTGCTACCTGCCATTTTTTATTATCTAAAGTGCTTAATAAGCTCTCTGGTTTATTGACGGCTTCTTTACCTTGCAGGGTCATAATGCCATTTTCAAGACGGTATTTCCCCCAGTACACGTCACCCATACGTGCGTCAATGGCGGTGATACAATGCTTCGCAGCGTGTTCTTCATGCATTTGTTGCGCGATGGCGGCTAAGGTGGAGATGGGGAGGAGTTTTTTATCGACAGACAGTGATACGCCGTGGGCGACACCTGTGGCAATGCGGACGCCTGTGAATGCACCAGGCCCACGTCCGAAGGCGATGGCATTGATGTGAGCGAGTTTAATATTTGCTTCTGCTAACACTTCATCCATCATGCTTAAAATGAGTTTCGTGTGTTCGCGGGGGGCTATTTTAAAGCGTGTGATGATTTTATCACCTTGGGCTAAGGCGGCAGAACAGGCTTCTGTAGCGGTATCTATTGCGAGGATAATCGGTTTTTCTTGGGTTTTCATATTTTGTGTACTTCAAAAAAGCGCTCTACATCGGCTTGTTTACTGGTGCGCGGAACACGGGGTAAGCTGGCTAGAAAGGTTTTGCCATACGCTTTAGTGCGTAAACGCGGATCACAAATCATCAGCACGCCTTTGTCATTATCGTCACGAATTAAGCGCCCTACCCCTTGCTTTAGTGCAATGACGGCTTGTGGCAGTTGATATTCACCAAAAGGGTTGCCACCTGATTCACGGATGGATTTTATACGTGCTTCTAGCACGGGGTCACCTGGAGAGGCGAACGGTAGTTTGTCGATAATAA
This sequence comes from Aquificaceae bacterium, assembly GCA_003972955.1. Classification (GTDB taxonomy): domain Bacteria; phylum Pseudomonadota; class Gammaproteobacteria; order Thiotrichales; family Thiotrichaceae; genus JAGLBW01. The sequence goes on along the minus strand of QOAQ01000150.1, from coordinate 7,126 downwards.
CGCAACTTAACGCCGCACCGCGCACATCGACACCTTCCCAGAAGCTACTTGTTCCTAATAAAACGGCATTACCTAAGTGACGGAATTTTTCGATCATATCGGCTTGCGATGAGTCGCCTTGCACTAAAATAGGATAATCAATTTCGTCACGTAATAATTCGGCGGCTTCATTGAGTGCACGATAGCTAGTAAAGAGCATAAAGGTGCGCCCTCCTGCAACGTCGATGACGGGGATGGCGGCGTCTACAACGGACTCTACAAAATCGTGCTGATGTGGTTCTGGCATGTTTGGTGGTGCGTAAAGTAAGCCGTGATGCCAGTAATCAAAAGGACTATCAAGCAGTAATTCTGTCGGTTTTTCCATGCCGATACGTTGCGTGAAGTGGTCAAATGACTGTTGTACTGCCAGTGTTGCGGAGGTTAAAATCCATGCACAGGACCATGCTTCTAGTTGTTTTTTGAAAGGCTCGGCAATATCTAAGGGGGTGGTAATTAAGGAGAAGGAGCGCGTGAAGGTTTCATACCATTGTACGGTATTTTCTTTGGGCGTCTTGAGGCGGTCCAAGCTCATTTTTAGCGTGGCGAGGCGCTCATAGCAAGATTCTAGCTCTTTACTGCGCTCTGCGGCATGTTCCATCAGATCGAGTAATTTTTCCATTATCTCGGCAAGATTTTTCATTTCTTTTTTGATGGCGGGCTTGCTGCTTATTTTGTACCACGGTTCACGCAGACCTGGTTTGTCCATTGCGAGGCGAATATCTGCTACACATTTATCTAAGGCGCGGAGCTGGTCTCTTAGCTCTGGCATATCTTTCGCATTCGCAAGACTTTCGGCAAGTGTATCTTTGGATAATTCAAGTATTTGACGGCTACTGAGTACGTCACTAAAGAAGGTCGAGGCGATTTCTGGAAGCTGATGTGCTTCGTCCAATATCACTGCATTTGCACTCGGTAACAATTCACCAAAACCTTCTTCTTTTAAGGCAAGATCCGCAAAGAACAAGTGATGGTTTACGACGACAACATCGGCTTCTTGGGCTTTTTTGCGTGCTAACGCCACGTAACATTCGGTGTAGTTAGGGCATTCCGCACCAAGGCAATTATCGACGGTAGAGGTGACTGCTGACCACACTTCTGCATCACGAGGTACGCTATTTAGCTCGGCTATATCACCTACTTTTGTGATTGCCGACCAATCGACGATGCGTTGAATATGCGTAATGGAACGACGGTCATTAAAACGACCATCGGATTGACTTCGTAACATACGGTAAATACAAAGATAGTTTGCCCGCCCTTTTAACAAGGCTGTTTTACTGCTAGTTTTCAGTGCTTTTTTAACTAGCGGAAGGTCTTTTAGATAAAGCTGGTCTTGTAGTGTTTTACTGCCTGTTGAAACAATAATGCGACCACCAGACGCTAAGGCGGGAGCAAGGTAGGCAAAGGTTTTGCCAACGCCTGTACCTGCTTCAATAACAGCCATTGAGTAGTTTTGTATGGCTTCACCTACCGCGCCCGCCATTGCTTGCTGTTGTGGACGTACTTGAAAGTTAGATATTTCTTTCGCAAGAGGTCCATCGTTCCCTAATAAACCTTGCCAATCTATTTCGTTTTGCATAGCTTAGTGAACACCTTATTATCTTTTGTAGGGTCGGTGTAGCTTTGCGAAACCGACCATGATACGCGCTCGAACTTGGTCGGTTCCGTAAACTTCACCGACCCTACGATTAATAAAGTGTAAACTTGTAGATGAAGAGGATGCCATAAATCGGACGTTATTTCATACACCTTAATTAACGCCTTTTATTATACTCATTCACTTCCGACATTGCGCGACTATTGCCTGAATCTTTGGCTACTTTAGAAATCAATCGCCAATTTTTATCAGTCATCTGTTGGTCATTCGATGAGAAGTTAATTGCTTTTTTTGCCATCGTAATCGCTTGTTGATAATCGCCTGATTTATAGTGTAATTCTGCGAGTTGATACCATAATTTAGGGTTTTGTGGCTCTATGCGTAGCGCGCGCTCTAGCTTACCCATTGCGGCATCTGTACGCCCTAGTTTGGCATCGGCATAGGCACGTACCATTAATGCTTCTACTGCTGGACTGGTTTTTGATGATCGCCCTGTACTTCGGTCATCGGCATTGTCGGGGACATTTGCGTATGGGTCTATGTCTAAGCCTACATCTTCAGGTTCATGTGCTTTAGCTACTGTTGTTACTTTGGGAGCAGGTGCAGATGGTATCTTTATCTGTTTACTTGGTGTTCCAGGGTAGCGCTGTACTTTGGGTGCATGATACTTAGGTGCTTGATATCTTGGCTTAGGCTTAGGCTTTGGTTTAAGCACAACGGGAGCGCGAGGTTTAATCACTTTTGCGCCTGAATAGGCATACGGTTTTATGACTCTCACTCTAGGTGTTTGAATTTCAGGTATCGCAGGCGCGGGTTGCACAACACGAGCCTGTGGTTTTGGGGCAGGTCGGGATGGACGATCTAAACTAGCACAACCCGTCAGAAATAATATAAAGCTGATAGTGGCAAGAAGACGCAATAAATTCATAGTTTCACACTGGATTAATTTTATATAGATGGGGCAACACTTCCTTCGACTCCGCTCAGGAAACCAGCTCCCTGAGCGGAGTCGCCTGTAGTGAGCGAAGTCGAAGTGAAGGGTAATTATTTAAGTGAATGTCTATAGCTGAAATCAGCTTTCCTTCACTACGACTCATATCTCTAACGCATTAAGTTATCTATCCATTTTCCTTCTGGGTCACGACCACGACGTGATGAAGGTGGATTTCTATTTAAGCTATCAACAGTTTCAACAGGTTTTGGTGCACAAAAACGGCGTTTACGTGGTTGCGTTCCCCTAAGGAAAGGCATCGTAACGGCAACACCACAATTTGGATTAAATAATAAACCTGATGCTTTATCAATTTTAACGTATCTAATTTTGCTCGGACGCTTAGGTTTAAGTGGTTTAGTTGGCAATACTTTCATCAGGTCTGCCCAAACTCGCAAAGCACCAGAGCCACCTGTTAAATTGGTTGACTTGTTATCATCACGCCCTACCCAAACAGAAACAACGTGCTGACCTGTAAAGCCCGCGTACCAACTATCACGCTTATCATTCGTTGTACCTGTTTTTCCTGCTGAATTTTTCCAACGTGGTAATACTCTAGAAAGGTATTTAGCTGTTCCCACTTTCGTAATCTCATTCATTACAGATGTGAGCAAATACGTTGCTCCTGGTGAGGCAACTTGCTTCACATTTAAAGGATAGCGCTTTAAGGTTTTACCATAAGAATTCATGACACTACGAATTGCGGTTAAAGGGGTGTACGTTCCTCCTGCCGCAATGGTTTGATACATTTGCTGAACTTCTAATGGAGATAATTCCAACGCTCCTAGTAGTACGGAAGGGTACAAAGGAATATCGGAATGAATGCCTAAATCGTGCAACATCTTTACAACGCGTTCCATACCTAACTTAATACCAATACGAACCGTTGGTGTATTACGCGATAAAACTAATGCACGTTTTAAAGTAACCACGCCCATATCTCGATGATCGTAATTACGTGGCTCCCAATTTTCTCGCCGAGAAATCCGTACTTTTACGGGACCATCACTTATTGGTGTTGCTAAACTGAATTTCTTGGGGGTTTCCAATGCGGCCAAATAAACAGCTGGTTTTATGACAGAGCCTATTTGACGCTTTGCATCTAAGGCACGGTTATAACCTGCGTAACGCGCATCACGTCCACCAACAAGTGCGAGTATCTCACCACCTTGCACACTACTGACGACCATTGCACCATTTAGTTTGCCACGTCGTATACGTTGAGAACGCTCTAATAGACGAACACGCCGACTCAAAACGCGCTCGGCGGTCAGTTGCACGATAGGATCCATCGCTGTAAATATCAACAGCCCCTCTGTGCGTAAGTCTTCTTCATTATAATCCCGCTGTAATTGTTTACGCACTAAATCTAAATAGCCAGGAAAGGGGCTAACACTTGGCGGGGCGGTTTTACTCACATCCAACGGCATTTTCTTAAGATCATCGACTTCGGCTAAATCAATCACACCTTCTTTTGCCATGATGTCTAATACTAAATTACGTCGTTTAGTTGCTCTTTCAGGGAAGCGCCTTGGATCATAATAAGAAGCTCCTTTTGCCATACCTATTAATAAAGCAATTTGCTCTGCTTTTAACTCACCAACGGGGCGGTTAAAGTAAAATTGAGAGGCTAAACCAAAGCCATGTACCGCAAGCTTTTTATTTTGCCCTAAATAAATTTCATTAAGATAAGCTTCTAAAATTTCGTCTTTTGTGTAGTGTAGTTCTAGCAATAATGCCATTGTTGCTTCATTGGCTTTACGCTTAAGGCTACGCTCATTTGATAGATAGAAGTTTTTTACTAATTGTTGCGTTAAAGTACTACCACCTTGAACGGTGTGACCTGCTTTAATATTCGCAATCATTGCACGCCCAATAGAACGTGGATTAAGACCAAAATGCTCATAAAAATGCTTGTCTTCTACTGCAACTAAGCCTTTTGCTAGTAAGGGAGGAACTTCGTCTAAACGTACTAATACGCGATTTTCATTATGGGTAGGGTAAAAATTACCGATAAGCACTCGCTCCATACGCATCAATGTTAATGGATTTTTGCTTTCGGCATTGGAGATAGATTGAATACGTCCTTTTGACAAGGTTATTCGAACTTTACGCTCTGGCTCTTTGTCTTCTGCAAACTGAAAACCACGCGTATGAATTAAAAAGCGATTACCATTACGCGTGTACTGACCTGTATCAATGGGGTTATTGGTTTTGCGATAATGTAGAAGTTGCAATTCTTTTTCTAAGTCTTGCGGGTAAAGACCTTTGCCAACATACATTTCCAAGGGGCGCGCAAAGACACGCGCAGGAAGCGCCCAACGCTTGCCCTCAAACTGACCCCGCAGATGATCATCAAGCTTCAACACATAAGCGGCAGCAGCGAGTGCTCCAAGCACTATTCCGATGAGCAGAGCAATACGAAAAATACGCCAAAGAACCTTTAACATTTTTAAAATAATATTCACTATCGTTAATTATTCTGTGGCTTTTTATGAATACATTGTGCTGAGGTGGTGTTTGTCATAGCAACGCAAAATCCTTTTTTAGCTTAGGCATATCTATCAGTGAGAGCCTATTTAGGATGTAATTTTTTCCATTTCTTTAAAAATCATACAACCTATCGATAAATCATAATCCATACTATTTTACCTGATTTAACAAAAAGAAGGGTAATAAATTACAGTATGTTATCGCAATCATAAGACATTTTATCTGGATATTTAAGAAACCTGCATGAAATAACGTCGAACTTATGTCATGCACATTCCTAAGCAGATACTTGTCACTCTCTTACGATCTAATCTAACTATTATAGTTTCAAATAGAAATAAAAATAAGATCATCCAAAAGAAAATGTTAATATCCTCCTGAATCCAAAACACATACAAGCGACACCATGAACAAAGAAGAACATGAATATGCAGTGCGCCCGAATAAAGAGGAATTAAAACGAGCGTTTAAAGCGAGTCACGAACTAGGTCGTGAATTAGTCAACTTACCTATGGCACACTTTCCCTCTATTCCTTTGTCTGAGCGTATTAAAACACAAATATTTGCCGCAAAAAAATTCAAAAAAGCCGCATTACAACGACAGCTACGTTTTATTTCATCACTGATGAGAGATGAAGATGAACCTGCTATTCGTGAGGCGATACGCTTGGTTAAATTGCCACACAAAAAAGATGTTGAAGAGTTTCATCAAATAGAACATTGGCGAGACCAGTTAATTGCAGGTGATAATAGTACTTTTGATGAAATAATGGACACCTACCCATTAGCTGATCGTCAACATATACGCCAACTGATTCGTAATGCGACAAAAGAAGCGACACAAAACAAAACACCCAAAGCATCTCGAATGCTTTTTAAATATTTACAAGAATTAAAAGAGAGCTAAAAACATGCCAAAAGCAGGTGATTTAAAGCGTGGAATGATTATTGATATTAATGGCATACCGCATGCCGTCAAAACAATCGAAGCTAAAAGCCCCTCGTCACGTGGTGCATCTACATTGTATAAAATTCGTTATAACAACCTGAAAACAAGTCAAAAACTTGACGAGTCTTATAAGTCTGATGATATGTTAAAAGAGGCTGATTGTTCTCGTGTTGCTGTGCAATTTTCTTATATGGACGGTGACAATTATGTCTTTATGAATACCGATGATTACAGTCAATATGAGTTAAGCGCGGAGTCTATTGAGTCACAAACAGGCTATATCACCGATGGATTAGAAGGCATTACCGCTCTGCTTATGGATGGCAGTATCTTAGGCATTGAGCTTCCCGCCTCTATTGTTTTACAAATTACTGAGACAGCCCCTAAGTTAAAAGGAGCAACTGCCGCAGGACGTACTAAACCCGCGACATTATCAACAGGTTTGGAAATTCAAGTACCCGAATACCTTGAAGTCGATGATATGGTAAGAGTAAATACATCTACTGGGAAATTCATGTCGAGAGAATAGATAAGAAACTGTATAAGCTGCCCTATTTTCAATCAATCAATGAGATTATGTATGAAGTCTGTATTTTTAACGTTAGCCCTAATATCAAGTATTTTTCTGTTTGGATGTGCTGGTAATTCTGATTCTGATTCTGATGCCGATACATATTCACAACATTCATCAATCCTCCCTGTCGATTATCAAAAAAAACTTAAAACGGGAATTGATGTAGACTGGGCAAAGACTCCTACAGGACGATTTTGGGCACAAAAATCACATGACGATGGAATAAACGTTCCCCAGCTCTATAAAGAAAGAGGCTTCTCGCATGTTCGTATTCGCATAAAAGAGGATATATTGGATGATACTGTTTTTGACCAAACAGGTAAAAGCCTATTAGAAGAAGTAAAAGTGTTGGTAGAGGACTGTGTAAAAGCAGGTATCACCCCTATTTTAGCCTACCAAGCTGCTCCCTTTAAAGATAATCCAACAAGTGATGCTGTCTTAAATGATGTTGTAAGCTGGTGGGAACGGGTTGCTGAAACATTT
>QOAQ01000086.1 GCA_003972955.1 Aquificaceae bacterium | reverse complement strand
TTAAGAAAAAAAAGCCGCAAGAAAAAGTCATAAAAGAACCGATTGTAGAAGAAGTTATTGAACAAGTCGAAGAAAAGCCTATCGCAGAGGCGGTTATTGAAGCGTCTGAGCCTCAAGTAGATGAAATTGCCAAAGAGCAACCATTAAACGTAGAAAAGCCCAAAAGTAAAACGAAAAAAGTTGGTTTATTCTCACGTTTAAAACAAGGTTTATCACGTACAGGTAGTTCCTTAACCGAAGGAGTGAGTACCGCAGTTTTAGGTAAAAAACAGATTGATGACGATGTTTTTGAGGAGCTAGAAACACGTTTATTAGTCGCTGATGTCGGTATGGAAGCCACCATGAAGATCATCGATAAGCTCACTGAAAAAGTTAAACGTAAAGAATTAGAAAATATCGATGCCTTAATGCCAGCCATGCATCAGGTGATGATTGAGATACTGCGTCCTGTTTCTACACCGCTTGAGATTAAAGACGAGCATCATCCTACCGTTATTTTAATGGTCGGTATTAATGGTGCAGGTAAAACTACTACTATTGGCAAGCTCGCCAAACAATATCAAAAGCAAGGTAAATCGGTGATGCTAGCCGCAGGGGATACCTTCCGTGCGGCAGCCGTCGAGCAGTTGCAAGTATGGGGAGAGCGTAACGATATTCCTGTAGTCGCACAAGGCACGGGGGCGGACAGTGCATCGGTTATTTATGACGCAATGGAATCCGCCAAAGCTAAAGGTATCGACATACTACTCGCCGACACCGCAGGGCGTTTACACACCCAAGATAACTTGATGGAAGAGCTGAAAAAAGTAAAACGTGTGATGCAAAAAATCGACCCCGAAGCACCGCACGAAGTCATGTTAATTATTGATGCCAGCATCGGGCAAAATGCCCTCGCTCAAGCCAAAGAGTTTAATGCGGCGATAGGCGTAACAGGTATTAGCGTCACTAAGTTAGACGGCACAGCAAAAGGCGGGATTTTATTTGCCATTGCCGAGCAAGCGAAAATACCCGTGCGCTTTATTGGCGTAGGGGAAGGTATTGACGACTTGCAGGAGTTTGATGCCTCTAAGTTTGTTGGAGCGCTGTTGGCGGGTGAGGAGTAGCTCATATATTTTTAGCACAAATAGCATGATGCGATAACGGGGCGAAGCATTATTTTCCCTTCTTCAGAGTCCTAACCGCTCCGAGCATTTTTACTTGTGAAATGCAGGAAAAAGCAGGTAGTTGGGTGTTAGATAAAGTTGTCGCTTTTATGTTATAGGGACTATACTCCTTATTTCTTTATACTTTAAACATCTAAAACAATGGTAAAAAAATGGCAAGAGTAACCGTAGAAGATTGTCTTCAACACATAGATACAAATTATGATCTCGTATTACAAGCATCAAAACGCGCACGCGCACTGGAGCAAGGTGCTCAAGCGCTTATCGAAGAGAATGGTGATAAACCAACGGTTATCGCCTTGCGTGAGCTTGCTAAAAATATCACACCTGAGTCTGTTGCAGCTCAAGAAGAAGCCGATGCTTTAAATGAAGAGGTCACTACAACTGAAGAAACTGAATAAGCTATGACTGAACCTTACATTCCCTATTTCTGTGATAAATCATCTCACTCTGAAGCGCTTGCAGCATCAGAGGAGGGTTTTCACGTAGCGGATTTATGTAAGATTGTCGAAGATTATTTGTCGCTTGAAGATACGCATCGTGTTTACGATGCGTTTTTGTTTGCGGCAGAAGCGCATGATGGTGTCACCCGTAAATCAGGTGAAGCGTATATTTTTCATCCGCTGACGGTGGCGCATATTTTAGCGGAAATGCACATGGATGCGGATACGATTTGTGCCGCTCTACTGCATGATGTTGTTGAAGATACCGAGCATACAAAAGAAGAAATTATCCAACGCTTTGGGCCGGTGACCGCTGATTTAGTCGATGGTGTCACTAAGCTTGCGGGGGGCGAGTTTACCGATAGAGAAAGTGCGGCGGCGGCAAGTTTTCATAAAATGATGACTGCCATGATTCAAGATTTTCGTGTCGTACTTATTAAACTTGCTGACCGTCAACACAATATTAAAACACTTGGCTCGATGCCACGACATAAGCAACGTCGAATCGCGAAAGAAACCCTAAATATTCATGTACCGCTTGCGCGACGTATGGGGATGAATGCCATGCGTACTGACTTGCAACTTACTGCTTTTAAGCACTTACACCCTTGGCGTTTCAAAGCACTTAAACATGCAATGGAAACCTTTAGTAAAAAGCACCATGAAGCGCATCAAAAAATTAGAGATGATATTAAAGGATGTTTAGCAGATAACGATATTAATGCCGAACTACCACATTGGGAGAAGAATCTTTATCGCCTTTACCAGCGGGTAAAAAATCGCAAGGGAAAAAAATATATCACCCAGCAAAATGAGCCGCTGGATATTCGTATATTGGTTGACTCTAAAATGGATTGTTATCGTGCATTGGGGGCTATTCATGGTTTGTATCGTCCCAAGATAGGTACTTTTCGTGATTTTATCGCCACCCCTAAAGTCTACGGATTCCAAGCCATTGAAACCAGCGTTTCTACACAAGATCATCAGTTAGTTCGTATTTTAATACAAAGTCGCCAAATGTATTATATTGCCCAATACGGTATTACCGCGCACTGGCGATTTCCAGAAATGAAAGAGAGGGTTCAAGACTTACAAAATCACTTAGATAATTGGTTAATGCAAGTCGAAGATATTCAAAAAACACAAAGCACTGCTGCTGAATTTTTGGAGGATATAAAAGCAGATTTATTTCTCAATGAAATTTATATCTCCACACCGAAAGGTGATACTAAAATATTGCCCAGTGGCGCAACCCCTATTGATTTTGCCTATGCTATTCACACCGAAGTAGGTCACCACTGTATTGGCGCGTATGTAGATGACCAGCGCGTTTCGCTGAACTCACGTTTATACAATGGTGCAACGGTGAATATATTGACCGATAAAACCGCTAGACCTCAAGCCTCGTGGTTGAATTCGGTTGTTTCAGGAAAAGCGCGTTCTGCCATTCGCTACTATCTAAATACAAGAAAGTCAGAAAATTTTAAAGAGGTCGGTGAGCAGATTTTAAGTAAAACATTAAAACAGTATCACCATCTTTCATTAACGGATATTTCTGCTGAGCAATGGCAGAAAACATTAACGATTTTATCACTCAAAACAAGCGCCGATTTATTTACGGATATTGCCAAAGGTAACCAAAACCCTAAATTAGTTGCCTGTCGTCTTGCAGGGGTTGATGCGGGATTAATCGCGAGTGATGAAGCTTTAGACCAGCCACTTATTATCAAAAGCACAGAGGGGTTAGCGGTTAAACTACAAAGCTGCTGTCACCCTATTCCTGGTGATACTTTAGTTGCGTTACTTAATAAGGAGATTGGTTTGGCTGTACACCGTGTCGCTTGTCCTAGTTTGCCACAGTCAAATGAAAATACCTTTAGCCTTGCGTGGGCAGAAAAAAATGATCAGTTATTTTTAACACCAATAAAAATATTAGCCAATAATCATTATGGTGTACTCTTCAAGATCACCAATCTTCTCACTCGAATGAAAGTAAACGTAGAAGATTTAACCATTACAGGTGACAATGAAGTAAAAGAAATGTACTTTTTACTTCAGCTTGAAGATACTAAACGCTTACAAGAAATTATTAGAAGCCTAAATGATATTAGCGATATTATTAGTGTTACTCGCGCTTTCTAAAAACCTCCCTTCCCCACCTAAAATAGAGCTTTTCTTTTATGAGCAGAGAAATTATTTCAACCGACAAAGCCCCGCAAGCCATTGGTACTTATTCACAAGCTGTAAAGATAGATAATGTGGTTTATTTATCGGGACAAATCCCTCTAGTCGCAGAAACAATGGAATTGATTGAGGGAGATATAGCGGAGCAAGTACGCCAGATATTTCGTAATTTAACGGCGGTTGCAGAGGCGGCAGGTGGTACTTTGGATGATTTTGTTAAGGTTAATGTGTTTTTAACCGACTTAGGAAATTTTGCTACGGTCAATGAGGTTATGACGGAGTTCTTTAAGCAACCGTATCCTGCACGTGCAGCAGTAGGTGTGGCAGAATTACCAAAGGGTGCAGAGGTAGAAGTAGATGGTATTATGAGCTTAGCTAAATGATAGCCGTAACTGCGCTTTATCCCGGTACTTTTGACCCTATCACCAATGGGCATATTGACTTGGTAGAGCGCGCTACACAAATGTTTGACCGTGTTGTTGTTGCCATTGCTGAGAATAAACGTAAAAATCCGTTATTTAGCTTAGAGGAGCGTATTGACTTAGCCAAACAAGTTTTGGCGGACAATCCTAACGTTGAGGTCATGGGGTTTAATACTTTATTGGTTGATTTTGCTCACGAGCAACAGGCAAAGGTATTAGTACGTGGCTTGCGTGCGGTGGCTGACTTTGAATTTGAATTTCAGCTCGCCAGTATGAATCGACATTTAGCGCCTGATATTGAGTCGGTTTATTTAATGCCATCAGAACAATATTCTTTTATCTCATCATCACTGGTAAAAGAAGTGGCGCGCTTAGGCGGGGATATAGAAAAATATGTTCATCCTGTGGTATATCGCGCCTTACGCGCATCACAAAAAGAGTAACTGTTTAGCTACCCTTTAAAATTTAGCTAATATCCCCCACATTGATATTAGTTAATGTGTTATTTTTTATAACACTGTTAAAATTCGTTATATTTTATAAAGGAGACTCTTATGTCTTTACTCATTACAGATGAATGTATCAACTGCGATGTTTGCGAACCAGAATGCCCTAATGAAGCGATTTATATGGGGGATGAAATCTATGAAATTAATAAAGATTTATGCACTGAATGTGTTGGTCATTATGACGAACCGCAGTGTGTAGAGGTTTGCCCAGTAGATTGTATTCCTAAAGACCCTGACAATGAAGAAACAGAAGAGGAATTGATGCTCAAATATGAAGCGTTAATGGCTGAATAGGGTACTTGCATGCTAATTACGTTATCACCCTCGAAAGGGCAAGATTTTGAGCTTGAGTTGCCTACGACAATGCACACTCAGCCTCGTCAATTAGATGACTCGCAACTGTTAATTAATGAGTTATTAAAATACGACGTGCCTGATATTCGTGAGATGATGACGGTTAGCGAGAATATCGCCATTCTTAATGTTGAGCGTTTTCATAGCTTTGAACGACCGTTTACGCTAGATAATGCAAAACCTGCTTTATTTGCTTTTAAAGGTGATGTCTATAGTGGCATTCAAAAAGATAAATACAGTGAAGATGACCTTGCCTATGCACAAGATCATCTTCGCATACTATCAGGTCTATACGGCGCATTGCGTCCAATGGATTTGATTCAGCCCTATCGTTTAGAAATGAAAACTAAGCTGGATAATCCACGTGGCAGTAATCTTTATCAATTTTGGGATGAGCGAATTACAGATAGCCTCAACCATGACCTTGAAGAGCAGCAAGAAGCAACATTAATCAACCTTGCCTCTAATGAATATTTCAAGTCTGTAAAACCTAAAAAACTGGCAGGGCGTTTATTGCATATTGCATTTAAAGAAACCAAAGGTGATAAGACCCGCGTTATCGCGATCTTTGCAAAACGTGCGCGGGGCATGATGACAGACTTTATACTTAGAAATCGCATTGAAAATTCAGAAGATTTAAAAGAATTTAATGAAGGTGGTTATGAATATTCGCCATCAGAATCTACTGATAAACAATGGGTGTTTACACGCCCGCAGCCTGTGGGAAAGAAGTAATAAGCTGATCCGTTAATTTTTCTGAGACTTCCTCCAGACTTAAATGAATACCCACATCCTTACACTGCGTGACTTCCAATCCTTTGTATCCACAAGGGTTAATACGCTTAAACTCTGACAAGTCCATATCAACATTCAAACTTAAACCATGTGTACTACAGCCTCTAGAAATGCGTAAACCCAATGCGGCTATTTTTTTAGCGTCAACATAAACACCAGGAGCTTGAGGGTCACTGTGCGCCTTTACATTTTGTGAGCCTAAGAAGTTTACAATAGAGTCTTCAATGTGGGTAACAAGTTGACGCACACCTAAGTGGCGACGTTTCAAATCTATCAAGAGGTAAATCACAAGTTGACCGAAACCATGATAGGTAACTTGTCCACCACGGTCAATCGGGATAACAGGAATATTACCCGCGTCAAGAATATGCTCTTGTTTGCCATTGCGACCTAAGGTGAAAACAGGCGGATGCTCAACAATCCATAATTCATCATCAGTATTTTCATCACGATGCTTGGTATAGTCTTGCATCGCTTGCCAGACGGGTAGGTAATCTTGCCGACCAAGTTGCTTTATGTTTACTTTCATTCAGAAGTGACGAATTATAAAGCCCAAAGAACCAGCTCACAATCTGTCAGCTCTTGATATAAAGCATCAAGTTGAGCTTTATCTTCAGCATGGATATTAAGGGTTAAACTGGTGTATTTTCCTGTTTTACTATGTTTTAACTTTGTATCATCATCATTAAAACGAGGGTCATGTTTGGATGCTATTTCTACCATGCGTTGATGAAATTCGGGGATGGCTGCACCCATCACTTTTAAAGGAAAATCACAGGGAAATTCAATTAAAGACTCTTCTTCTGTCACCTCGGGTAATATTTTTTTCATCTAGAAAATGACCATGTCCCTTAATTAGAAAATAGCTTCTTAATACTATCAGTCACACTTGTCCACATTCCGCCTGCTTCGACAGGTTCTAGTGCAACTAAGGGAAGCTCTGCGACAACAGCATCACCATCTTTTATAATGGCTTTACCTAATAAATCACCACGTTGTATGGGTGCATCAATATCTTTAAATAGCTCCATCATACCTTGTAGTTTGTCGTAATGACCTTTTTGGATGGTGACGTATAAGCCATCAATTGTTCCCGTTGGAACTTTGTCGCTCACACCTTTCCAGACCCGTGCTTCGGCTAATACTGAGTTGCTGTCATAGAGTTTATGCGTCTCAAAAAAGCGGAATCCATATTCAAGTAGTTGCTGACTATAATCTGCACGGGCTTTATCACTTTTTGTACCGAGCATCACCGAGATTAAACGCATTTTATTACGCTCTGCCGAGGCAACTAAACAGAACCCCGCAGAGTCGGTATGACCTGTTTTCATGCCATCAACGGTTTTATCTCGCCACAATAGTTTGTTACGGTTGTATTGTTTAATACCGTTATAGGTGTACTCCTTAATTTTATATAATTTATAAAACTCAGGGTAGTTTTTGATAAGTGCGCGTGCTAATTTAACAATATCTCGTGCGGTGGTGTAATGCATTTTGTCTGGCATTCCAGAGGCATTCGCGTAGTGGGTATTATCCATACCTAGCTTAACAGCAATAGCATTCATTTTATCAACAAAAGCACTTTCACTACCTGCAATATGCTCGGCTAATGCAACAGCGGCATCATTACCTGATTGAATAATCAAACCATGCAACATACGCTCAAGTGGAACTTTTTTACCACCCTCAACAAACATGCGGGAACCTTCCATCTTCCACGCTTTTTCACTGACTAAAACGCGATCTTCCAGTGTTATATTGCCTTTTTCTAATTCTTCATACAGTACATATGCGGTCATTAACTTGGTAATACTTGCAGGCTCAATCCGTTTACTTGGATTTTTAGCCGCTAATTCTACACCGCTAAGATAGTCAACTAGCAAATAACTTTGGGCATCTAAAACAGGAGGGATGGGTTTTTCTTCTGCATTTGCAAGCGATAGGTTTAGGAGTAAAACACTTAAAAAAAGTATACCTGTCAACGTTTTTAATGCCGTGATATTAGCTATTTTTGCTAAATTGAACATCATCTTTTATATCTTTCCTTAATAAAAAAATAATAGCTAGTACTCCATCAATACAATGTTGCTGGAGTACTAGTACTCCATCTATAGTCTTTCACATATTAAATTTCCACTCCCTTCACTTCGACTTCGCTCAGTACAGGCGACTCCGCTCAGGGAACTAGCTCCCTGAGCGGAGTCGAAGGGAAATTATTTAAGTGAATGTCTATACATTATATTGACGGTAGCAATAGTATCTTAAAGCCCCTGTATTGTAGAGCCTTCCAGAGAATTATCAAATATTACTATATCTTAGATTTTCAATATTACTTGAATCCGTAGTGAAGTTATGGATTCAGGTATTAATTAATAACCACTTTGAACTGTGACATGCCATCGCTTACTAACTTATCTTTAACACGATCAATTTCTGATTGTTTATGAAAGGGGCCAAGACGCACCATATGTAACACCCTTCCTGATTTTGTTTTACGCGACTCCATTGCCGCATGAGGCAAGCCAATAGAAGACAAGCGCACAAAAGTATCTAGGGCTTGCTCTTGATTAGGATACGTTCCAACTACAACATAATAGTCCTTACTATCAATGGTTTCATTTGAAACTTTTTTAACCGCAGGAACACGTCCTGCCGTTGTCGCTTTAGTCACTGTGCTTTCACCTTCTGGTAAGCGCAGTGACGGAGGAACAATAAGTGCAGAATCTTTCTGCATTGCGTTAGTATCATCAGACTTTAATAAGTTACTCATCTGGCTACATCCACTTAAAACGATGCTGGAGCCTATAAGCGACAAACTAATAAGTGATACTCTAAAGGTGGCTTTGGTTTTTTTTATAATTGTAAATTTCATTATTTTTCCCCTGATAAAATATACCCTGCTATTATGTTTATTTTTAAAGCAGGGCTTGTATATTCTATGCATCTACACATGAAGCAGATATGAATAGGGGCTGTATATTAGTGATTCTTTTTTGTATTCCTAAACATAACCTTTCTTTCTCTTTCTCATTCCCATGAGCAAACCAAATGCGGCCATCAGTGTTACCATTGAGGTTCCGCCATAGCTTACTAGAGGTAAAGGAACACCTACAACAGGTAAAATACCGCTCACCATGCCTGTATTTACAAAAAGATAGACAAAAAAGGTAAGGCTTAAGCTACCGCCAAGTAAACGCGCAAAGGTATCTTGTCCTTTTGTTGCTAAATACAAGCCACGCCAAATAATAAAGACATAAATACTTAACAGAAGGATATTACCTAATAAGCCAAATTCTTCACCAAATACCGCAAAAATAAAATCGGTATGGCGTTCAGGCAAGAAATCAAGTCGGGACTGGTCGCCATTCAACCAACCTTTGCCATACACGCCACCTGAGCCAATCGCAATAGTTGACTGAATGATATGGTAGCCACTACCTAAACGGTCAGAGGTAGGGTCTAGCAAGGTTAGAATACGTTGTCTTTGATAGTCATGCATTCCATAGAAAAATAATAAAGGTGCAGCGCCAACGGCAGTAACAAGTACGGTTATCAGCCACTTCCACGCAATCCCGGCAAAATAGATAACAAAAAAGCCCGCACTGCCAACTAATAAAGCAGTACCTAAATCGGGTTGCTTAACAATCAGCAACATAGGAATAAGCACTAAAATCATCGCGACAAAAATATCCCTAAAACGTGGTGGTAGCGTTTTATGAGAAAAATAACTCGCAACCATCATGGGTACGGCTAATTTCATCACTTCTGATGGCTGAAAGCGTAAACTACCCACTTCTAACCAACGTTGAGCACCTTTGCCTATTGTGCCTTGTATTATCACTAAAATAAGTAACATGATGCCTATCGCATATATCCAAACAGACATTCTATTTAGAAAGCTACTTGGTAGCTGTGAAGCAAACAGCATAATACTTGCGGATAACCCTAAGTGGATGGCATGGCGCGTCATCATATGCATATTTTCACCACTCGCACTGTATAAGGTCAAACCTCCTAAGGTTAACAAGATCAATAAGACAACAAACATAATCAAGTCAATACGAGATAGGAGGCGAAATATACTGCCAAAAAAACCAACGGATCTATCCATTATGTCTACCTTTGCTGTTCTTTATTTTTACGCGCTTACTGGTCTTTTTTCTCGACTTCTTTGACTTTTTTCCTTTCCGCTTTTTCTTTTTAGACGTTTTATTTTTCTTTCCTTTGCCCTTTTTATCCTCTTTAGCTTTTTTGGGTTCGGGCAAGAAATAAGTATCCAATAGCTTACGTGTTAAAGGTGCTGCAACTTTACTGCCACCACCTGCATTTTCTACAATGACCGCGATGGCAATAACAGGTTTTTCAGGCGGGGAAAAAGCAACAAATAGAGAGTGATCATGTAATTTTTTTGCCAAACGCGAGGCATTATAGCTTTTATTTTGTGCAACACTGAAAACCTGTGCCGTACCTGTTTTTCCTGCAAATCTATATTTAGCACCTGCCCCCGCACGGTGTGCTGTACCGCCAGGACCGTGTACTACATGTACCATCGCTTTTACAATCTCATTCCAATAGCTTGGATTGCGTACCTTAATCGTTTCTAGCCGTTCTGCGGCAACTAATTTTTGAGGCAAATTACGTGAAATTCGTACCCCGCGTAATACATGGGGGCGCATCCTTACGCCATGCATGGCGATGGTTCCTACTGCGTGAGCTAACTGCAATGGGGTTACCGTCCAGTATCCTTGACCAATACCAATATTGACGGTATCACCTGGATACCAGTTTTGATCAAAACGTTTCTTCTTCCACTCAGCAGAAGGCATCACACCTGTGCGTTCATGAGGAAGGTCAATCCCTGTTTTTGAACCAAAGCCAAAACGCTTTAATGATTTGGAATAGCGCTTGATTCCCATACGATACGCTAGATCATAAAAATAGACATCGCAAGACTGGAAAATAGCGCGATTAAGACTGACACGACCATGACCTCTTTTTTTCCAGCAACGATAACGATGTCGTACTCCGGGTATTTGAAAAAAACCACGACCAAAGACAGAGCGAGAGCGTGTTACTGTACCTTCATCTAAGCCTGCTAATGCTGCCATTGGTTTAATTGTTGAGCCTGGTGGATAGGTTCCCTGCAAAGCACGATTATATAAAGGTCTATTTGGATTATTTCTTAACGCATTGTAATTTTTGTATGAGATCCCATTCACAAAAAGATTGGGGTCATACATAGGAACGGAAGCCATCGCTAACACCTCACCATTTCGAGGGTCAATAGCAACCACAGCACCATTACTATGGCGCTCTTCTAGTAGCTCTTCTGCTTTGAGTTGCAATTTGAGATCAATACTTAAATACAAGTCCTCACCTGCAATTGGAGACTTTTGATCTAATACGACTTGGGGTTTACCATGTGCATCAACCTCAACAAGTTTATAGCCAGACGTTCCATGTAAACGTGTCTCATAAAATTTCTCGATGCCCGATTTTCCTATATGGCTTGTGCCTTTATATTCTTCTTTATTTAGTGTTTTTAAGTCTTTTTTATCAATTCGTCCCACATAACCAATAAGATGGCCCGCTGTTTCTCCTAGTGGATAAATACGTTCCATACGCACATTTATTTCAAAACCAGGGAAACGAGAGCGATGCACCGAAAACGTCGCAATCTCTTTTTCACTTAAACCAGGGCGTAAGACAACGGGTAAAAAACGTGAATTTACCCGTAGTTTTTGTTTGAATTTTTTTATTTCTTGTGGACTCATGGGAATGAGTTCATTGATACGAATCAACTCATCCTCAAGGTCTTGTACTTTATCTTTAGTTACTTCCAGAACATACTCAATATGGTTGTCTGCTAATAAAATACCATTACGATCATATATTTGACCACGCACAGGCGGGATAGGGATATGCTTTTGATAATTCTCTCTAGAAAGGTTGGTGTAGTAGTCATACTTATTAATTTGCAAAACAATAAGTCGTACAACAACGAGTAACAATGCTAAAAATACGAGGATGCCCGCAACTAATGCCCTTGAGCGAAATAATTTTAGCTCGTCTCTTTCATTTTTTACGGTTTCTTTATAGGACATTTATATGTATACAGAATTAAGGGTGATTATTATTGAGCTTGGATAATTGGCTAATAAGGATTCAGAATTAAATGTTATTTCATGCCCATTCTTTAGCTTATCAGCTCTATTTTTTGACGAGGCATTATACCTCAAAGAATACAAATAATTGGTTTCTTTAACATTAAATTTAGTAACAATTAGTATAATCCTGAATCCGTGAGGCAAATGCGGATATGAGGGATAAGATATTGGTTTCACAGTGAAATTAAAAAATCTTAGCTTCACCCATAGGTTAAGTGGGTATTTTTTAAATCACTGTGGAATCAATAGCTTGTTCATCATACCGTAGTTGT
>QOAQ01000128.1 GCA_003972955.1 Aquificaceae bacterium | reverse complement strand
TAGGACATTGATCTTTACTGTCTACTATCCCGTCTTTGTCAGAGTCAATTTCACAGCCTGTTTTATCAACTTTGATTCCATCTGGTGTATTAGGGCATTGGTCTTTGCTATCAACAACACTGTCGTTATCGCTATCTTTTTCACAACCTTGAGTATTAACAATTGTACCTGCTAGTGTGCCAGGACACTGGTCTTTGCTGTCGATTACGCCATCTTTATCCGTATCTGCGGGGCAACCTGTCGCATCTACTTGAGTGCCCGCAGGGGTATTAGGACATTTGTCTGAAGGATTAACAACGCTATCTTTGTCGTCATCTGACATTGCACTAACAAGTGCTAACTGAAGCTTTTGTGCATTTGCTTGCATTGCGGCTAAACTTTCATCTTGCTGTTTTTGATTAAGCGCACAGCTTGCTTCTGTGCTGGCAAGTTTGTTGGATAGACCTGCAAAAGCTTGTATTTTATGTTGTAAGCCACTGTTATTTTTTTGGTTTTCTGCAAGTTGAGTTTCTAGCTCGGTAATACGTTTTGCAAGTTGGTCTCTCTCATGAGAGAGGCTTTGCATCGTGCTAATATCACCTTTGATGGTGTCTTTTAGCTTGGCAATGAGTGCATCTTTCTCACTTAATGCTTTTTTATGTGCTGTTGCTTCTGCCGCTAATTTTGCTTTTAGTTCTTTATTTTCATTACCTAATGCTGGGTCTGGAGTAGCAGGGAGTGGTAGCGGTGCTATCTCTGGCATTGCCATTGGCATCATATAAAGTGGAGCTTGTGGAGGCATATACATGGGTTGTTGAATAGGGACTTGCATCATAGGTGGTGCAAAGTTATTCATTGGCATTTCAGGCATGGGTGCAAAATTTTGCGGTGCCATCGGCATAGCTTGTTGCATCATTGGCATCTGAAAAGGTATCGCGCCTCGATTAGAGAGGTCTAATGGTGGGAAGCCATTTTGTACTGGCATTGCTGGCGCAGGCATTTGCATAAAGTCAGGGTTAAAGCCCTGATTGAAAGGTATAGCTGGCATAGCACCAGCATCCATAGGATAAGGCATTGCTTCCCATGCAAAGGGTTGTTGGTAGTTCTCAACCATCAGGGGAGGCCAGCAATCAATACTGGGTGGTGTTTCGGCAATGGCTACTTTAATAGACAGCGCTAGGAGGCTAGTCACTAGCAAAGATTTGATAGCTATTCTCATTCTATGAATCTCCAGAAGAGTTTGTTATTTATCATTTACCGCCGACAGCAAAGTCTCGCCGTGCTGTGGCGATTGTTATAGTAAAGCCCGCTATAACATCTAGAAAGGACATAAAAGTAAGGATTAAGAAGACGGAATTTCCAGCCCAAGGAAATATCATCCACGAAACAAGAAAACCAACCAGTACAAATGTCGATAAAGTGTGATCGACAATGGAGATACTTGAGGTTCTTGTTGCTTTAAATAGTTCGACATAAAGTGCAATGATACCAAGCAGAATCATTAAGTCTCCCCATGTTGGTTTCCATACCGTTCCAGAGGGAAGTTGTATATGTGCAGCAACATAGTAGAGTTTTTCGTGAGAAATACCGACAAGGTGCATTACCCAGTAAGCAAGTAAGAAAAGAACAAAAAGTGGAATAAAACTTAGCGCTTGTATCATGATGTTTGAACCCGTCCCTAGGTGTATAAAATACTCCAAGTATAGTCTTTTCGTCTTATTAATTCTCTACTTAAAGCGCACAATTCATGAGTTTTATCACTCTTTTTTCTAGTTTAACGCCTTATAACTGCCAATCTCCCCAAAAGATATAAAATTCCCCCTCAAAAAATAAGATGTTTATGTTTTTATCAATCTGATTAGATGCTGTCCATTTGTTGCTTATATTTATATCTCTATTTATCGCGGTAGCAATTAGAGGAGGAACGGAATTAGTCGTATCTATCTGCTGATAAGAGGGAATTCACTAATCATAAAATCACTTCATACTTTTAACCATGCTTAAGCGTTACTGAACGCAGTGAGTGAGAAGCGCTAACTTCTCGATCATTAAGGAGCGTGCATGAAATAACTTCGACATTCTAACTGGCTTTTTTATCCCAGCTTAGATGATCTTGTTCGTTGCGTAGAATAACTATGCGCCTTACAAGATCATCCAATCTGAAATAAAAATTCTGCGTTATAAAAGTTGTCGAACTTATTTTATGCACGTTCCTAAGCTTTTTAAGAATGCTCTGTAGGAGCATTAAAAATACGCTAAATAATTGACTAAAAAGAAGGTAAGTATGATACATAAAAATATAAAAACCTACAAATGGGCGTATCTGCCTGTAGTCTTGAGTTCTGTCGCTATTCTAGCAACTCAAGTAAACGCTTCACCTAAACAATCTGCACCTGCACATCAAGTGAAGAATATTAATTATGATTATGTTGGTAGTGGCTCTAATGTAGGCGTGAGCATTAATGATGAGGGAAATACTACGTTTGATGTCAATACCGTACTTTCTGAAGATAAGGACAGTGTAACCAGTGGTGGCTTATGGGCAGGTGTTGACTTGAGTGGCGATGACTCGGGTGTTAAATCAGGTGGTGTACGTGTCGATCATAACTGGGTTGTACGAAAAAAGAACGGTAAGGTAGACCATGTTAATAAAGTCTATGGTGCTTATGATACAAATAAAGCACACCATGCAAAAGCAACCGTTGGCTTTGGTCAAGAAACAGAATCAGGTTTCTGGGAAGGTCATGTCAGCAAAGGATTAACGGGCAAAAAACAGGTTATAGCAGGTACAACGGCAGTATCTGAAAAAGCCTATGACTATGGTGTTGGTGCAACGGTTGGTACTTTTATTGAGGAAGCGAATGCACGTGTACATGCAGGTGTTGATTACCAATGGGGGGATGAGCAAGGTGCAGGGGAAGATGAGGCTACCTTACTTGCTATTTCGGCAGGTGTAGAAAAATTCTTCCAAGACTCACCACATAGTGTTGGTCTTGATATTAGCACCTCGCAGAAAGATGGTGGCTATAAAGCCAATAAAAATGATAATGGCAGTGTGCGTGGCAACCTAAGCTATCACTATGACTTTGGTGGCAATAATGTATTTCAGGCTGATAGACGTTATCGTCGTGTACGTGTAGAGATTCCTGGAAAAGGTCGTGCAGCACGTTATGCCAAACGTCCTATTTATAAAAATAAGACCAGCAGAGTACCTGTCTACGGTAATAAAACCGTTAAAGTGCCTTATAAGCACTTGGTTAAAAGTACTATGGAGCTTGAAGGACAAACCTTCTTTAAGTTAAATCGTGCCGATCTTATTCCTTCGGCTCAAGCACGTTTAAAGCAGATTGCAGCGCAAATTCGTAGAAATGGTTACAAGGGTTCTATTCGTATCACAGGTAATACGTGTAACTTAGGTGATACTAAATATGACAAGCGTTTATCTGAGCAACGTGCAGCAGCCGTGCGTAATTTCTTGATAAAACAAGGTTTCAATCCAAAGCATCTTATTGCGCGCGGTGTTGGAAAATCGAATCCTAAATATCCAACCACACCTGATCAAGACTTCAAAAATCGTCGTGTTGATATTGAATATGTTTCAGAGCGTTCTATTTATAAAACAGGCTACCGTAACGTCAATAAGCGAGTACAAATAGGTACACGCAATGTGACTAAAAAGATCAAAGTAGGTTATAAGAATGTCATGATCGATAAAGGTGCTCCAGGAACACCCCGTGTTGTATGGAGAACAGAGGTCATACCAACAGTGCCATCATGGATCAAACGTGCATTACACAATACGATTAAACATAATCGTGGTGTTGATACTTATTTGACAACAGCAGGTAGTGGAAGCACGCCAGTTATCACTCCTAAAAAACCTGTTGCCAGCAATGATACCAGTACGGTTGTAACAGGAAATTCGGTAACGGTAGATGTTCTTGCCAATGATATTGACAATGAAGGCAACGGTATCAGCTTGGTTACAGATGGCTTCACACAAGGAGTAAATGGAGGAACGGTGACGCTTGTTGATGGCAAATTAGTGTATACGCCAGCAACAGGTTTCACAGGAACAGACAGCTTTAATTACACGATTGTTGATGCAAGTGGTGATACCGCAACGGCTAAAGTGACGATTACAGTGACTGCAACAGGAACAGGCAACGGTGCTGTTACCGCGCAAAACTTTTCACAAACCATTAAAGTCGGTGAAAACTATGTTGTTAATGTCTTGAATGGCACAACAGGCGAAGGCGTAACACGCCAAAGCTTTACTCAAGGTCAGCATGGTAAAGTAACCGTAGGCTTCAATGCTGATACCGAGTTAGTTTACACACCAGAGGCAGGTTTTATTGGTACAGATCACTTTACCTACACGGTAGTTGATAAGTTTGGCAATACTGCGACAGCCACGGTTACTGTGACTGTAACGAGAGATGGCAACGGTGGTGGTAATAACGATGATACGCCTGAAGCTAATGATGATCGAGTTAGTACCAATATGAATGAAGCAACTTGGATTCAAGTGACTAGTAACGATACCGACAACGAAGGTAATGGCATCAAAGTAACGGCTGTCACGCAAGGTTCTCATGGACGCGTTGTTATAGACGGAGATGATGGTGTTGAGTACGAGCCAAACAATGGTTTTACAGGGACAGACACATTTACCTATACCATTACAGATGGCAGTGGTGATACATCGACAGCAACGGTCACTGTGATTGTTGGAGATAATGGCGGAAACGGAAACGGTAGCTGTTGTACGGTAGGAGTACCTATTAGTATTGGAGCTGCAGGTGATTCATTCTCAGTATTAAGTGATGAGGATAGTCGTAAATTAGTGAGTGTTACGTCATCTGTCGGTTATATTGAAATTGATAATGGAGACCCTGCAAAACATAGCATTTATTTTGATCCAGAGGGGCATGTAGGAGCAGCAACAATCACTTACACCTTTTCGGATGGTAGTAGCAAAACCGTATCAATAGAGTGTCTCGAAGACTAAGTTTGCTTTCTCTATTATGAGATAGAGTGTTAAACTAAAAAATGCCACAACATCATTGTTGTGGCATTTTTATTTGCGGGAATAAAAGAGAGCTTTGCATATGAATATTTATAATTACAATTCCACGGCATCATTAATCGAGCTACTATTAGCATTTAAATCTACTGCTGTTGCCGATATAGAGTACTCAATAGAGACAAATGCAAAAGAAGCACTTGATGAAATTACTCAAGCATTACAAGCTCATCAGGCGGATAATTCTCTGTTTGATGCGGTCGATATCTCCGATATAGCAAATATGGGAATGCAGTTATTTGATCATCTTAATTATAAAGTTAAAAGAAGTGCGGAATATACGCACTTATTAAATCACATTGTTTTATCATTTTCTTTTTGGCTAGGGAGTCATGGTGGCACGATTCCCCAATTAGATTTTGTTGTTAATACCTTGGCAACCGTATCAAATGCGACATATGAAAGAATAGGTTTAGAGGCTTTATATGAAGCAGTGACTTATATTATTGCCGCAGTGCCTGAAGATATTAAAAGTAGCTCAAGCACCTTAGGCGAAGGTGAGCCATGGAAAGTACTGGTGCTTAACTATTGTATTATTTCCACACGTACACATAATCCAGAATTAATGAAAGCTGCCTTTGATGTGCTACTTGAGTATTTCCCCGCAGATGCGCCTCGTTTCTTTCAACAAGGTCTGAATGAAATGAAGCAGAGGGATTATCCATCGCAGGTTGAAGCTGTTATAGAGCGATATAGTCAGCAATATCCTGTGACATAAGTTGTTGAGATATAATATGACGAAAAATCAGATGTAATATCGAATGAGCTAAATTTTCCGTGTATTCAGTGTGTTCCGTGGTTTGAAAATAATTTAAAACCACGGACGACACGGAACAGCACGGACAATAATATCCAATAAAGAAAGGCTTCTAATTACCGCCCAGCTTCATCGTCCCAAAGTAGCTTGTGCAGTTGTAACTGATAACGAACAGCAAGTTTGTCTTCAAGAATCCAGTCGGCTAACTCTCGATGATCTACTTCACCAAAACTAGGGGATACTAGAATTTCGCAACGTCGATAGAGATCATGTGCATCCGCGATGGTTTTCATCCAGTTATAATCATCACGATCACAAATAACAAACTTTATTTGATCGCTTGGTTTTAAATATTGAAGATTACCCCACAGATTTTTATCGGCTTCTCCTGACGCGGGTGTTTTAAGATCCATTACCTGACATACACGCTCATCAACTCCCACTAAAGAAATGGCTCCGCTAGTTTCTAAAGACACTTCATAGCCTTCATCACAGAGCATTTTAAGTAAATTTAAACATTCTTTTTGTGCTAAAGGTTCTCCGCCTGTCACCGTCACATAGTGGGTTTTATAGGATTTAACCAGTGTTAAAATACGCGCTAATTTTATTGCTTCGCCTCCCGTGAACGCATATTCAGTATCACAGTAATGACAACGCAGTGGGCAACCTGTTAGACGTATAAAAACAGTCGGCAACCCCGAGGTTTTAGTTTCACCTTGCAGGGAATAAAAAATTTCAGTTATTTGTAAGCTTGGCATGGGGTGATTTAAGGAACCTCTGATTAACCTAATATTTTTTCTCAGTTTTCATTTTAGCAATACGTTGTTTGGCTAAAGCCGCCGCTCTTGTTTTAGGGTAGTAGCGTATGACGTTTTCAAGTGCTCTGCGGGCATAAACCCAGTTTTTTAATTCATAAAAACTAAAGCCTAATTTAATCGCGGCATCAGGTGCTTTCTCGCTTTTTTTATAGTTTTGAAGTACTTTGACAAACTCATCAATCGCACCTTGATAATTTTTTCGAGAATACATGATCTCACCAATCCAGTACTGAGCATTCGCTGCTAGTGGACTAGAAGGGTACTTTTGTAGGTAGTGTTTAAATGCTTGAGTTGCAGCAGAAGGATTGTTTTTTAATTGAGTATAAGCCTGATTATAAGCACTTTTTTCTATGTTTGTTGCAGAGCGTATTTTAGTTTTAGGAACGTTTACAACTTCTGCTTTGCCGATTAACTTTGCTTTAGGTTTTGCAGGGGGCTTAGGGACTACAGGTACTTTTATTACCGGTTTTTTAGGAGTGGTAGCGGCAACCACAGGCTTTTTTACTGGAGGTTTTTTGGCTACGGGAGGGGGAACAGGTTTTTTTATGGGAGGTTTTGTGGCAATTGTATTGTTTGTTGGTTTTGGTGCTTTTCTTATTTGTTTCGATAGTTCATCTATGCGGTCATCAACATTTAAAAATCCATCTTTTTGGGCTTTCTTTAAGGTATCGATTTGATGTTGTAACTGCTCATTCTCTCCCCGTAAGGTGCGCAAGTCTCTATTCAAGACATCAATGCGTTGGAATAATTCTAGTAATGCATCACTATTATCCCTTGCTTGTAACGGTGTAATAAATAAATAACTTAATATGATAGGAAGGAGAAAATACTGTTTTAATGTCATCATACTAAGGTAATCCTTTAAACTTAGAGGGAGATAGGTATTTAATCACAAGATATTTAGATTATAAACATGGCTTTTGCTATTAGCTTAAAAACAAATCAAATAATTGGTAATGGTATCAATCTATAGTCTTTCATATATTAAATTTCCATACCCTTCGACTCCGCTCAGGGGGATCGCACCCTGAGCGGAGTCGAAGGGTAATTATTTAAGTGAATGTCTATATGCTTTCTTTTCAGAGGTTCCTTAAGCATGAATTGATACCATTGCACCTTAATAGGTCACATAGTTGATCTCTACACGACGATTTTTATTCCATGCCGTACTATTATGCGAGGCTACCAGAGGTTTCTCTTCACCAAAGGCAACGGTTTCCATCTGTGATGATTTTACATTTTTGAAGGATAAATATTGTCGTACGGTTTGTGCGCGACGTTCTGATAAGGCTATATTGTATTCACGTGAGCCACGCTCATCAGCATGTCCTTCTAAGCGAACATGTACTTGTGGGTAATTAGCGAGTAATTCAGCATGAGCCGCAAGAATGGGTTTGTACTTATCAAGAATGCTTGCCTGATCATAATCGAAGTAAATAATGCGTTGTGCCAATATGCTACTAGGGTCATCAAGATCAGCAGGCGTATAATTTTTGCTACCCATCAGTTCATTGATAGCAGCAAGTGAGTCAGCATCAATTGTGTTTATTTGAGAGTTGCCCGCAGTGTCATGTACGGTTAGATCATCTGCCGAAGCATCACGAACCAGTGCGCCACCATTAGCATTCATGCTACCACTACCACCACCGCTTGTTGAGACTGTTGTATGAGTGGGGACAGTATTATTATTGCTTGCGGTTTCTTTTTTTACCGTCTGCTGTGAGCAAGCGGTCAGTGCCAAGATACTTAAAAACAGGGGGAATACAAATAGGTTAGTTTTCATTCTTTTCTCTCATAATTTATGGGTTTTAGGTATCTGTATAGGTGCAGATGCCATCGTAAATTTTGTTTAGTTTAACGGTAATGGTATCAATCTGTGATTTTGTACTTTATCACCGCCCCTTCGACAAGCTCAGAGAACTAGCTCCCTGAGCTTGTCGAAGGGGCGGGTAATAGATAAGAATCACAGATTGATACCACTACCAGTTTAACGAATATAAGGCGACCAAGCAGGTTCGCGCACATCTCCGTTGGGAGCATAAAGCTCTTGTTTCGCTTTGCCATTATCACTAACGACAACTAATTTTCCTCTGCCTCTAACTTGGGTTGCGTAAGCTATCATGGTAGCGTTGGGTGCTAGGGCAGGGGACTCATCAAAGTGACCTGTCGAAATAATATCAGCTCCTGCGCCTCCCATTTGCATAATAGCGATACGGAATTGACCATGACTTTTACGTACTAAGGCAATTTTATTGCCGACAATATCCGCGGCGGAGTTGTATTCTCCTACAAAGGTCATACGTTTTGCTTGTCCACCACTGGCAGGTATTTTATAGAGTTGTGCCGTGCCCCCACGATTGGAGGTAAATATAATATCTCGACCATTACCACTCCAAGCGGGTTCGGTGTCAATCGCTCGGTCATTTGTTAAACGCTTTAGTCTGCCACCATTAACCGATAGAACATAAATCTCTGAATTGCCATCAACCGAAAGGCTTATCGCCAAACGTGAACCATCACGTGACCATGTGGGTGCACCATTAATGCCTTTTCTGCCTGAGACTAAGCGTTTTTCCCCTGAAAATATATTTTGTACATAAATTGCCGACGTGCCGCGTTCAAAAGAAACATAGGCAAGCTGCGCTCCATTAGGTGACCAACTAGGTGACATAATCGGCTGGTCGGAACTTAAAATAGTATGCGGATTATGACCGTCGGAGTCTGCAACATATAGCCTATATGTCTTATTAGGTCGCTGACCTGTTGCTGTCACGTAAGCTAAGCGTGTATCAAATGCGCCTTTTTTGCGTGTAATCCGCTCAAAAATCTTATCTGCTGCCTTGTGTGCAATACGGCGTTGGTTGGCAACAACCCCAATTCGGTAACTAGCAACCCGCGAGCCATCAGAAGTACGGACTAATTCTACATCTAAACCTGCTTTTGTTACTCTACCACGAACAATATATTCAGCACCTGTCGCTTGCAAGTCAGCAGCAGGTAAAGTTCCACCAAAGCCTGATAACTTGCTACCTTTTTTTGAATCGATCAGTGTAAAGCGCCCACTACGTTCTAAGTCTGCTTCAATAATTGTATTCGCACCACCGTCAATAGGAGCGATTAAAATAGGGATGCCATCATTTGCCGTTTTAGAAATATGTAATCTCAACTCTGCTCTGGCAGTATTTGAAAATACGACCATTAAGATCAACGAAAGCAGGGCATAAGCCCAATGGTTTTTACTCTTTATCATTCTTATATATCATCCAAAATCTCTAGGAAATGTTTTTTTTAAACACTATTTCGGCATACTTCATTTGCCAGTTTACACTTTTAGCTATAGGGGTTAGCTAGTTACGAGACTCCAGCCTCGTAACTTAGACTAACGGCTCTAGCCGTTATAAACGATATAGGTAGCCTTCTCGACGGCTAGAGCCGTCAACACGATTACAAGGCTGGAGCCTTGTAACTAGAAAAGTGTAAACTACTTTTGGTTTATATGAAGGACGCCACTATTTCCTTTTATTTATCATCCATTGTTATCAAAAAATTACGATCCAAGTCGTTTCGACTTGGGCGTGGTAATGGTTCGGCATCTTTATAGGCTTGCTTAATTGAATCGCAAAAAGAAGGATGCCCATCGCAACTCACTATTTTTACAGGCCCGCGTATATAACCACTAGGCGATACAGTTATGCGTACCTCTGCCGACATGCCATGTGTTCCAGGAGGTGGATTCCAACGGCGTTTCACATGGCTGATAATTTTAGATCCCCAGCTGGATTTTGCCTTCTTCTTCGCCACTACTTCTGCTTTTTTCCTTGCTTCTTCCGCCTTCTTTTTCTTCTGTTCTTCTGCTTTCGCTTTTTTAGCTTTTTCAGCCTTTTCTTTTGCTAGTTTGGCATCCTTTTTCTTCTTTTCGGCAGCTTCTTTGGCTTTCTTAGCATCTGCTGCTTTCTTTTCTTTTTCTTTACGTTTTTTCTTTTTCCATCTTTTTAGAGCCGCTTCACGAATTTTCTTATCTTTCGCCTCTTTTTTTGCTTTTATCTCTGCTGCTTTTTTCGCTTCTTCTGCTTTCTTTTTATCCTCAGCCTCCTTTTTGGCTTTTTCTTCTGCCGCTTTCTTGGCTTCTTCTTGTTTCTTTTTTTCTTCCGCTTCTTTTTGCGCCTTCTCTTTCTTTGCGATTGCCAGCTTTTCGGCTTTCAGCTTTTTTTCTAGTTTTTCCTTTAAGGCTTTTTTCTTTTTAGCTGCTTCTTTTGCTTTCTTGCGTTTCTTCGCGGCAGCCTTACGTTTTTTCTCTATACGGCGCTTTTCCGCAAGTTTTAGCATTTTTTTACGGGCGCGTTCCGCTGCTTTTTTACTTGCTTGCTGTGCCACCAAAGCGTCGGTACTTTTCTTGATGACCGTTTTTGATGACGTTTGTTCTACTGGTTTTTTTATCGTATCAACGGTCTGCTTGGTTTTAACAGGCGCTTGATAAGATTCCACAGGTTGATTCAA
This sequence comes from Aquificaceae bacterium, assembly GCA_003972955.1. Classification (GTDB taxonomy): domain Bacteria; phylum Pseudomonadota; class Gammaproteobacteria; order Thiotrichales; family Thiotrichaceae; genus JAGLBW01. Next base: position 1,383 of record QOAQ01000128.1, on the reverse strand, counting down.
TGCCAGTGGGGGAATCTCTGTGATTAATTGCACAGGAACTCCCGCTTCTTGAGCAGCAGGTGGCTCAGTCCAACTAAAACTGACAACAAATACCATCACAATCAGCAAATGAACTGCGATTGCCATCATGAGTGCGACAGGATGTTTAAGTATTTCTTTGAACATACAGTTTAGTTGTCGGTTATTGGGTCAGACATTAAATTAATACTTTTCGCACCTGCTCTTTGTGCGGCAACCATTGCTTGCATTAAATAGCGGTAAGCTACGTTTTCGTCACCTCTTATATAGACAGGGCGTATCATTTTTGTGCTTGATTGAACGCCATCCGTAGAAGAGCGCTTGTTTAACTGACCCACTAAATACTGTCTAAGTTCAGTAATTCGTATTTGCGAACCCTCATCATTAAAATAATTACCATGCTCATTGACCGAAATAATGATAGGAGTTTGATTATTTGTATTAATCGCCTTCGCGTTAGTATCAGGCAAGTTAATCTCCACACCTGACTGTAGCATAGGGGCTGTCACCATAAAAATAACCAACAACACCAACATCACATCAATATAAGGCACAACATTCATCTCTGCCATTGAGCGTCTACGTTTACATTTTCTCGCCATTACGCCAACCTACTGTGATTTATTAGGGAGCGTTTGACGCTCAAGCAAACCCGTGAACTCTTCACGAAAATTTTCATAACGTACCGCAATACGGTCGGCTTTATCACTAAAACGGTTATAGGCAATAATGGCAGGAATCGCCGCCAGTAAGCCAACAGCCGTTGCAATAAGCGCCTCTGCAATACCAGGGGCGACCACCGCTAAGGTCGCTTGTTGCATTTGTCCTAAAGAGATAAAGGAATTCATAATGCCCCAAACCGTACCGAATAAACCGATATAAGTACTAATAGACCCCACCGTCGCCAAAAAGGATAAATTTTGCTCTAGTCTATCTAGCTCGCGCGACTCTGCCACCCGCATCGCCCGTTGCGCGGTTGCCACCATGGGTAAATGGGTGATTTTATCGTTTTGATAAAGGCGTAAATACTCGTGGTAACCACTAAAGAAAATCTTCTCTAAGCCACGCTGTTTAGATTTATGCGCCAGATCATCATAAAGCTTCTTTAAAGAAATACCGCTCCAAAAACGATCTTCAAACTTATCCAGCTGCCGTGCAGCACTGCCAAGTTGTGATGACTTGATGAACATTAATGCCCATGACATTAACGAAGCCAACACCAAAATCATGCTCACGGCCAAGCCGAAGCCGGCAAAGCATAAAATCAGCATCAAAGCGCCGTGCAGCCACAAAAGCTGGCGGAAGCCCGGCTCGGCACAGGCAAAGCGCACGCCGTGGCAGGAATAGCCCAGCGCGTTGGCGATG
>QOAQ01000062.1 GCA_003972955.1 Aquificaceae bacterium | reverse complement strand
ACATTTGGAAAATGTGGCATTGGCAACCAAGAATCCGTATTGTTTTTTGCCCATATTCCTATCTCGGTTGCCAGAAGTATTTGTTTTGAATTTTGTGGATGATACAATGCCCATCTTACAGGCATATCGGGAAGATTGGAAGAAATATCTTTCCAGGTATCTCCGCCATCGTAGGTCTCCCAAACTGATTGTTGTTGTTTATACTTCCCAGCTCAGAGATTCTATATTAAAATCTACCAAGATCTAGCACACCTCATGAGACAACTCCGTGTGGCTCACATGACGTTAATAATAACAATAAAGGCCACTTTGTCATTCGCCTGACCCATCGAGGAACACGGCAGCGCAAGACGCGTACAAAAAAATCACTAATCAATACCATTGCCAATGAGAGAAGATATCCATAGATTAGTAATCTAGTTTTAAATTACTAATATATAGACAAAAAAAGAGCCTGCATAGCAGACTCTTTTTATTTGCTTAACGAATTGGAGGTGCGTATTGAATACCGCCTTTGCTCCAAAGTGCATTTAAGCCACGCTCAATTTTAAGTGGTGAGCCTGAACCTACGTTTGCTTCAAAAATTTCACCGTAGTTTCCGACTTGGTTGATGATATTGAATGACCAATCATCATTAAGACCTAGTTTCTCGCCTTGTCCGCCCATTAAGCGTCCAATAGCAGGGTCTTTGCTGTCTTTCATTTTCTTAGAGTTTTCTTTGGTAATGCCTAATTCTTCTGCATTAATCATTGCGTTAAGTGACCACTTAACAATATTAAACCATTGGTCATCACCTTGACGTACCACAGGACCTAGTGGCTCTTTAGAGATAACTTCAGGCAGTACAATGGCGTCATCTGGCTTTGCTAGTTTGATGCGTAGTGCATAAAGTTGAGATTGGTCAGAGGTAAGCATATCACAACGACCTGCTTCAAAACCTTTAATGGTTTGGTCTGATGTGTCAAAAGTAATTGCTTTATATTTCATGTTGTTAGACTTGAAATAATCAGCAAGATTTAGCTCAGTTGTTGTACCTGCTTGGATACAAACAGCCGCACCGTCTAGCTCTTTAGCACTTTTAACACCGAGCTTTTTGCTGACCATAAAGCCTTGTCCGTCGTAGTAGTTTACACCAGCAAAGTTTAAGCCTAGAGAAGCATCACGGGTTAATGTCCATGTAGTGTTACGAGAAAGCATATCAATCTCACCTGACTGAAGTGCAGTAAAACGCTCTTTAGCCGTTAATGGATTGAATTTAACTTTTTTAGCATCACCTAAAACTGCCGCTGCAACGGCGCGACAAACATCAACGTCGATACCTGTCCACTTACCATCTTTATCGGCAGATGAAAAACCTGCAAGACCCGTACTAACACCACATTTTAAAACGCCTGCTTTTTTAACATCGTCTAATGTACCTGCTGTTGCAGCCGTTGAAAATAGCGCTGTAATTGCAAGCCCTAGAAGCATATTCTTTTTCATTTTACATCCTCAAATTTTTATATATCGAAAAGCGGTAGCTCATAAAGAATACTATTTAGTTCGGAGTCCTTAATGCTTAAATAGTATTCTTTAGTAGGCGAGCTACATGCTTGCATAATACCTATAGTTCAGGTGTTTGCACAAGGGTAGATAATAAATTTTATAAGGGCATGAATGTTTTTGCTGAGTATAAGGATGTATTAATATTTTTAAGTTTTTAGTTGCTAATTCTTTTGAGATATTTTAAGGAGTGTTAGTTTTTTTAACTAAGATCTTGTTAAGAGTAGAGATATTATGTGTCAAACTGTTTTATAAGCGCAGATGTATCGGCACGGTTGTATCCTCGCTCCTGTAATTCTTGATAACGCGTACTAACTTGTTTTGCGAGGGGTAAATTAACGTTTAAACGTTTTGCTTCATCAAAGCAGATGTTTAAGTCTTTTATCATCCAATCGATAGCAAAACCAAAATCGAATTCATCTGCCATCATCGTTTCGCTACGATTTATCATCTGCCAAGATCCTGCTGCACCGTGTTGTAGCGTGTTGACAATGGTTTTTGCATCAATACCCGCAGCCTTTGCAAAGGTGAGTGCTTCGGATAAACCTTGCAGGATGCCAGTGATACAAAGTTGATTAACCATTTTGCAACGTTGACCATCTCCCACATCGCCAATTAAAGTGATGGATTGAGCATAACTTTGCATTACGTCTTCCGCTCGTCGGAAAGTGTTTTCTTTGCCGCCGACCATTATCGTCAAACAGCCTTTTTCTGCGCCAACTTGACCGCCAGATACGGGAGCATCAAGAAAACAAGCGTGATGTTTTTTTGCAATTTTTGATAATTCGCAAGCTAAGTCGGCAGATGTGGTGGTGTGATCAATTAAGAGGGTGTTCGGTTTTATACCAGAAAATATACCGTTAGTGCCACTGTATAAGCTACGTACGTCGTTATCATTACCGACACAGCTTAGAACAATATCGGCATTTTCGACGGCAAGTGCGGGTGTTGTTGCACTCTTTCCTTTGTGTTCGCTTAGCCATTTTTCGGCAACCGCAGTAGTGCGGTTATAAACAGTGACATTAAAACCATTATTAGCAAGATGACCTGCCATGGGGTAACCCATTGCACCTAAACCAAGGAATGAAATATTTTTTGTCATACGGCTTTCCTTTTGCCTAAGGAACGGGCACGAAATAACTTCCCAATTTCTCACTTGCTTTTTTGTCCCAGCTTGAATGATCTCATTCGTTGCGTAGAATAACTATGCGCCTTATGAGATTCATCCAATCTGAAACAAAAATTCTGCGTTATAACTTCGGGAAGTTAATTCGTGCACGCTCCTAAATGTGAGGTTTTAAAGTAGCATTTTTTGTATCTTGCAAAAATAGACAGATAACGGTTTATATTAGGGTACAGCGTTTGTTGTCTTATCAAATGATGCTTTTACACTTGAAATTAAAGCCTGTACCAAAGGGTCTTGTTTGCGTTTTTTAAGATAGGCAAAGCTTAACGGCAGGGTAAATGATTGCCCTTTCCAGATTGTTATTAAGCCTTCATCAACCCACGGTTGTGCTTCGTCTTGGCGGATTAAGGCGACACCAACACCTGAACGAAGTAGTACATTCATGGAGCTTTCTGATGATGCATCGGCTGTCCATTTCGGCTTTTCGCTAATATCTGCAAACAGTGCGGTCACAAAGTCATGATAAGGGCAAAAAGGCACTGGGTAAATCCACGGGAGTTTGGCAATGCTGGCAGGGCTTGTATCCATGAGTTGTTTTTTCCATTTTTTTGCACCTGCGACAACAATGGTTGCTTCTGTTAAAGGGACACTTTCGACATCTTTGAGAGGGTTTTTGCCAAAGTAGAATGTGCCATCTAATGAGCCACGACGAATTTCATGCAGTAACTCGATAGAGATGCCTTCTGATAGTTGAATTTTTAGCTGAGGTGATTTTGAGATAAGGCTGTCGTGTAACGTTGAGAGTTGCAAAAACTCAGCATTGGTATTTAAACCAATCTTAATAGCACCCGCCAGCTCGCCCGATAACATACTGGCTTTGATTCGTAATTGATTGGTTGCATTTAGTACAGAATGTGCATTTTCAATTAAAATTTTCCCATGCTCTGTTAAGCGCATACCTTTGGGTGTGCGATCAAACAGTTTCACATTCAACTCTTGCTCTAATGCTTTAATGTGGGCGCTAATAGCAGGTTGGCTGGTAAATAAACGCTCGGCAGCATGGGTTAAATTGCCGACATCAGCAACCGTCACTAGGGTACGAAGTTGGTACAGTTCCATATCAGCTGTCCGTTATGAGTATTGGTGCTTTAAAACTATCACGCATTTCATCATCAGTGAAAGATACAGTTCGCTTCTTTGATTAAAGTACAAAATCTAAGAAATATCTTCACAAGAATGACTATGCCAGTAATTCTGATAATCAACAATCGGGATTTCTGATAGCGGTCTTCTGATTTAACGATTGGATAGTTTTGTCTGCTCGATGCTTAATAAGCTCATGACAACTTTTTGCATAGGAGGTAGCTGTCATGTCACAGGTTTATGTTGCACAAAATTACGCAGACGATTTAGTCGTTGCTGAGAAAACGGTTCTGAATTCAGAGGAGCATGCAAAACAGGACGGGCTGCTGAAAACAGTTGATATTTGGTTGCAGCGCTCTCGTCAAAGAAGGCAGTTGTCTCAGCTTGATCGTCATTTGTTAAAAGATATTGGCTTAACGGAAGAGATGGTCGCAAAAGAAATAGCAAAACCATTTTGGAAGTAAACTAAAGCATCGGTATTGTTTAAGTTATTGAAAAGACTGGGTGAATAATAGGATGTTAGATGAATGGTGGTTTAATAAGAATAAAATGTACTTGCAAAAACTACTAGAAAACAGTCAAATAGGGTGAAGTCACGTCTATTAAGGAGACCCCTATGACCAAATTTTTGCTCGGTTTTTTCAGTTTCGGATGGCTACGAGGCCTCGATTTTCTTCCACCGCTGTTACTTCGCTTATTTTTAGCACCTATGCTTTGGGTGTCTGGAAGTAATAAACTCGGTTTATTTGCGGGTGAAGGTATTGAGTGGTACAACCCCATGACATGGTTTGATGCGTCGGTTTATCAAGCAAGTGTTGAAAAGTTAAGTGCTACTCCTATGCCTATACCAGATGTGATGAATGGTGTGATTGGTGGTGTTGAAGTCGTTGCTGCTTTCTTGTTAATTATTGGCTTTGCAGTACGTTGGATTTCTTTACCTTTGTTAGTGTTGATGGGTTTCACTATTTTATTAGCAATAGGTAGTCAAGATCCTCTAACAGCAGGAGAAAATATGTTGATGCATCATGGCTATGCAGATGTAACAACCGATAACTTAACCATTGGTGTTATGTATTTTATTATGTTGTTGTCGCTATTCTTTATGGGAGCAGGTCGCTTCTTTAGCGTGGATTGGTTTTTACATCGTAAACTTCATAAAAAAATTAATATGCAAAGCACTAGCACAGCAGAAAATTTTGATGAAGACCCTTTTGAACTAGATTCAACGACAGATGGGCATAATCACTAAGTTTTAGTCGTTTTACCTAGTTAATCATAGAACGGATGCTTTTTAGCATCCGTTTTTTTATGTGCGTATATTATGCATGCGTCTTAGTTCGTCGTAAAAGTACATAGATCGCTCCTGCCCCGCCATCTTTAGGTTGTGCGGAATGAAAAGCTAGTACTCTAGGGTGATGTTGTAGCCAATGATTAGTCTGACGTTTTAATACAGGCTCTTTATTTGCAGAACGATGACCTTTTCCGTGGATAATACGGACACAACTACCTTCAACCTGTAGAGCATCTTCTAAAAAATGTAGTAATAAGCGTTTGGCTTGTTTTAAATTTGCTCCGTGTAAATCTAGTTCATCAATCGTGATATATTGACCCCTACGTAATTTCTTGAAAACTCTTTTTTGTATTCCTCGTTGGCAGTAGCTCAATATATCGTTAGGTTGAATTTTCTCCACCTCTGCTTCATCGGATAAGGTATCAGCTACTAAGTTTTGCTCTTTGTTGTATGATCGTGATAGTTTGCTCTTTGGTGTGGGGGCGTGAGTGATTTTATCATATTGCAATGGGGTAATATCTTTTACAGCATCTTGAAATAAATGAATATCATCCATAGCTGCTTTAGATGGGGGGCTTTTTAATGATTTTTTTTGCTCTGCGGTGATCGCATGCACTTTTTTTTGTGCGACTTTTTTTGTTTGACTGTCAGTTTGGTTTTTTTTAGTCGTTATTTTATCCTGTGATAATGGCGTTATATCCCTTACTGCATTACGAAATAAAGTAGCATCATTGTCAGAAAGTTTAGAACTCGGTGCTTTATTGTTTTGTTTTTTAGGCATCGTTTTCTTGACAGTTTTGATAAATTAGTGAGCATTATAAGATAGCATATATCGAAGTCCTGAGTCTTATTATACATAATGAAAATATTACTAAGCAATGATGATGGTTTTATAGCAACTGGCTTAAATGCGTTGCATCGGTGTCTAAGTGAGCAGTACGAGGTAATGGCGGTTGCGCCTGATAGAGATAGGAGTGCCGCTAGTAACTCTTTGACCTTAGACTCTCCATTGCGTATCACTGAGCGAGGTCAAAATTTTTATAGCGTAAATGGTACGCCAACAGACTGTGTTCATCTTGCATTAACCGGACTTTATGATAATGCCCCTGATATTGTCATATCAGGAATAAATGCTGGGGAAAATATGGGAGATGATGTTATTTATTCGGGGACAGTCGCAGCAGCAATGGAGGGGCGAAACTTAGGTCTTCCCGCAATTGCAGTATCATTGGCGTCTTTTCAACCACAATACTTTGCTACAGCGGTTGAGGCGGTAGTGGTATTATTGCGACAGTTGTCTGATTTTGGCGAAAAATCTGATACTATACTGAATGTTAATGTGCCAGATGTACCTTGGGGTGAAATAAAAGGCTTTCAGGCAACACGCTTAGGAAAGCGTCATAAAGCTGAGTCGGTTATTAAAGATAAAGATCCGCGAGGCAACGATATTTATTGGGTGGGCCCTCCTGGTAAGCAACAGGAGGCAGGAGAGGGGACAGACTTTTATGCTGTCGAACATGGTTATATCTCTGTTACACCACTGCATATCGACTTAACACGCCATCAAGCCATTGATGCAACAAAAAACTGGTTGCAGAGTATCTAAAAAATATCAATTTTAAGAGTATCAATAAAGCATGCGGGAATTAGACGTACAAGGAATAGGAATGACATCCCAGCGCACGCGAGACCGTCTTATTGATAAAATAAAGCAGTTAGGAATAAAAGACCAAAATGTATTACGTGTTATGCGCCTTGTGCCACGTCACCTGTTTATGGATGAAGCATTAGCAAGTCGCTCTTACGAAAATACCTCTTTACCCATAGGGCACGGTCAAACTATCTCGCAACCTTATATTGTTGCACGTATGACAGAGTTGTTGCTTGAAGGGGATAATAAGCTGGATAATGTCTTAGAAGTGGGGACAGGTTCAGCTTATCAAGCGGCTGTTTTAGGTGGTTTGGTAAAAAAATTACACACCGTTGAGCGAATCTTACCATTGTACCGCACGGCTCGTGATCTTTTATATGATCTCGGTTATCGTAATATTCACGTACATCATGCGGATGGTACATGGGGTTGGCAAGAATCAGCTCCTTATGATGCGATTATGGTAACAGCAGCGCCTGATAAAATACCTAAATCGTTAATTGAACAATTAAAAATTGGTGGAAGAATGGTTATTCCTGTTGGTAAAAAAAATGGCGAGCAAGTATTGCAAGTCGTTATACGGCAATCGGAAAATGATCACATTATTGATAATCATGAATCTGTCGTTTTTGTCCCATTTTTACAAAAAGAAACAAAATAAAATAAAAAAGTCCTTTGAAATGAAACTGTTTTCTAATATATATAAGAAAGTTATTGAATATTCACGCCATAAATACGCAGAAAGGTATCTTAGTGCGTTGAGTTTTGCGGAATCTTCTTTTTTTCCCATTCCTCCCGATGTTATGCTAATACCTATGTCATTAGCACAACCATCTAAGTGGATTCGGTTTGCTACTTTGACGACCATTGCGTCGGTTTTAGGTGGAATAGCAGGTTATTTTATAGGGGTATGGGCTGTTGACTGGTTACATCCCGTCATTGTTGACTGGGGGTATGCAGAGAAATTTTCTCAAGTAAAAGACTTGTTTAATCGTTGGGGCATTTGGGCTGTTCTAGCAGCAGGTTTCTCACCTATACCTTATAAACTCTTTACTATTTCTGCGGGGTTATTGTCGATGGCATTCTTGCCATTTATTATTGCTTCTGCGATAGGACGGGGTCTTCGATTTTTCTTGGTTTCAGGTTTAGTTGCAAAAATTGGACCAAAAATGGAACCATTGATTATAAAATACATCGAATGGTTAGGTTGGCTAGTTGTTCTTTTATTGGTCTTAATTATATTAATCACACAGGTTTAAGTCATGGACAGAAAAATTAAATTATTAGCTGCGTCCTCTCTGGTCGCGGTTTTAGCATCGGGTTGCGCTCCTTATAACGCAAGAACAGGAACTTATGATAATAGTTCTTCTGGATTTGGCTCTGGGGCATCGCAAAATTCTGGGGCATCACAAAATACACAAGTAGCAACTAACACGAATACATGCGCTCCTTGTAATGCTAAAAAGAAGACTTACTACAAATATGTTCCACCAAGAGCTAGAGGAGAGCATACTCAGCAATGGTATATCGACCGTTGGAATAGACAGCAACAGAAATATAGAGCACCAGCAAAACCAGTTTATAGAGCACCCGCAAAACCAGTCTATAGAGCACCAGCGAAGCCAGTTTATAGAGCACCTGCAAAACCAGTCTATAGACCACCCGCAAAGACTTACAGTGGTTACGGCGGAGCAAAATCTACCAGTAGTTATTATGACTATAGCAAAGCAGGTGGGTACTCAACCTCAAATAAACGTATTTATACGGGTACAAGTAATTCGGCTTCTAACAAAAGCATTTACACTGGTGCAAGTAATTCAGCTTCTAACAAAAGTATCTATACTGGTAGCTACAGTAATAATACCTATAAGCCATATTCACCAAAGACGTACACAACAGGCGCTAACAGCAATACTTATGTAGGTGGTGGTAGTAGCAATGCAGGTTATAGTAGTGCTTATGGTGGTGGTGAAGTTGCCACAGGTACATATAAAGCAGGTGACTCGTCTTATACAGTAAGAAAAGGTGATACCGTATTCTCTGTTATGCGTTTAACAGGTGTATATTGGAAGGATATTATCAAAATGAATAGTCTTCAAAAGCCAAGCTATACCATCTCTCCTGGTCAAAGACTGCGTTTAAAGTAAGTTAGAGATGGGTATTTGAGACATAAAAAAGCCTTTGGATGATATTTCCAAGGGCTTTTTTTATGTGACCATTCACCTATCCCCCTGAAATTAGCCATTTCTGCGTTGAAAAATAATCATTTACACTTGTAAACTTATATTTTTTTCCTTGAACTGACAAATTTCATGGGGCTTCTGAACGATTACTTTTTTATGATGATTAAGAAAAGTATTAATGCTTGTAGCCTATTAGCTCAATTTGGTAGCCATCAGGGTCTTCAATAAAGGCAATAATGGTTGTTCCTGCATTCATTTTTCCTGCTTCACGCAATACTTTGCCACCGCTTTGCTTAATCTCGTCGGTTGCTTTGTAAACATCGTCAACTTCAAGTGCAATATGCCCAAAAGCAGTGCCTAGGTCGTAAGAATTGGTGTCCCAGTTATGTGTCAGCTCAAGGACAGTATTACTTTTTTCATCGCCATACCCTAAAAAAGCAAGGGTAAATTTCCCTTCGGGGTAATCCTTTTGGCGTAATAAAGTCATTTTCATGATGTTTGTGTAAAAATCAATAGAGCGTTGTAAGTCGCCAACTCGTAGCATGGTGTGAAGAATTCTCATTATTATGCACCTCTATAGCTTACTATGTTCGCGGTCACAACGAGGTGCATTTTTAGTGTGTTTGCAGCCACACAAGCCCATTTTTTTTGTTTCATCAACTTCTACTTTGACAGGTTCAAAATTAGTACCTTTATGAGACCCATCACAGAATGGTTGTGTTTCTGAGCGTCCACAAGAGCACCAGTAATAGGTCTTTCCTGCTTCTAGCTCAACAATATAAGGGCCTTTTTTAGCAATAACGGGTTCTGATCTATGTGGCATGAGGTTTGTCCTGAAAGTAAAAGTAAACAACAATGCAGTTTTTAATGCTAAACATCAATATTTTCTAAAGACTATAGGGATATTGATGATTTATATAAATAAAGAGGTTAGTCATTGGGTACTCCAAAAGAAGAAGAGAAAAAGCCAGAACAATCAAACACAGTGGCTTTTTTACTGATAATTATTATGATTGGGCTATTTCTCCTATTAATAGGTGAATACGACAAACAACCAGAAGATGCCAATGTATATATTCAAGCAGGGCATGAAGGGCGAGTTTTTGGTAAAACAGGCTCGGTATCGCAATATGGACGCGAGATGGATTGGAACGTGACCGTAGCGAATGAAGCCACACGTGTATTACGTAACGCAGGAGTCAGCGTCATACGAGCCGCAGCAGATCATAAGCGTAAAAGTAATGTACAGCTCGCTATATCTATCCATTTTGATGGCAGTAAAAGAGTGTGTAGAGCAGGTGCATCGGTTGGTTTTAGTCGGTCATCAAATAGAAGTGCGGTTCGTGCTTGGAAAAGACTCTACAGCCCCATATTTCCCTTCAGGTGGATGCGTGACAACTTCTCAAAAAATCTGAGCCGATACTATAACTACTACTACACCAACGCCAGTGATGCGGAGCTAGTACTAGAACTTGGAGAAATTAGCTGTCCAGAACAAGCGCGCTGGCTAAAGCCAAGACTGAGAAAATTAGGACGGCTAGTTGCCTATTTTGCCGCACAACGTATAGGAGCTTCGGGAGTCGCTAAACCTAGATTTTAATTTTGCCAGAAAGTAGTTGTTAAATAGTGATTGTGAGTGTTGATTGAGAAGGGGATCAGAGGATAAATTTATACCCTGATATTTGATATTGGCGGAAGAGGAGGGATTCGAACCCTCGGTACGGATAAACGTACACACGCTTTCCAAGCGTGCTCCATCGGCCACTCGGACACTCTTCCATGGAGGTTTTCAATGATAATAGATTGTCAGTTCTCTATAGAATATATGCGAGAGTAGAATAGGCGACATCTAAGGGGAGCGAAGCTTATATTATTTTACAATTTGTGACAAGACTTGGACTATAGTTTGTTATCAATAATATTTGTTATGCGCGCGATTAATTATTATGCGTTTGCTTAATAAGTAATTGTAAACTATTATATAAATCATACCGAAAACCACCAAGGAAGAATCTAATGTCAAAGGATAATGACGTCACCACCTTGCAAGAATATATTATATCGGGAATTGTTATTGCATTTTTTGGGTTGCTTTATTTTTATTTGTCGGGAAGTTTTCTTTCTGATGAAAAGAAAAATCCTTCTGTTGCAACATCATCTCAAGGCTATGCATTAACGAGCTTAGGTAGTAGCGATGCAGATAAACTGAGTTTGCAATCGGAAACGAAAACAACATCCTCTTCTAATAATTCCCCCACAATAACGCCTCCTTCAACCTCTGCTGATACGAAGCAGCTTGCCTCTCAAACAGCGAGTGCTGAAATACCTGCTGAGCCTGTGCAAGCAAAAGAACAGATAAAAGAAGCATCTAAAGAAAATATCAATGTAGAAGCAATGGATGCTCAGGCAGACATGCCTTCTAAGGCTACGCCAAAAATTGATGAGGTTAAGCAGCAATTAGCCACAGCGACAACGGCTGAAGCAGTTAAAGAAGCGCAACCTCAGTCTCAACCAAAGGATACAAAACCACAAGAAGAAGCAGTGCCTGACGGTTTGATATTTGAACTTCCTAGTGGGCAAAAGGTAGAGATTCCTGCGGAAGGTTTTGAAAATAAACTGAAAACAGCCATTGTTAAAGGTGATAGAAATACACCGATTATTTTCGATCGTGTTTATTTTGATACAGGTTCTAAAAACTTGAGTGCGGAGTCGGCTTATCAAATATCATCAACCGCAGCGATACTGAATACCTACAAAGATGTCAATATTACTATTCGTGGGCATTCCGATAATCGAGGCTCGTCAAAGAAAAACGCGCAGTTGTCATTATTTCGTAGCGGTAGCATGAAAAAAGCATTAGTAAAACTAGGCATAGACCCTAAACGCATCCATATTGAAGGTCTGGGAGAGGTAGATCCTATTGATACCAACAAGACCCCGCGTGGACGTAGAAATAATCGAAGAATTGACTTGATTATCAGATAGTAATGCGCGAAGTATATGCTCTTTGACTTATGAGGTATGTGGGGTGTTTCCTTGAGTCAGGGAGTAGGTGAATGGTTACGTAAATTTTTATACAAAAAAACACCTTAACTAATGGAGTAGTATCATGGACGGAATTTTTTCTTCGCTATCAAGTACCTTGGGGTCGCTTGGCTCAGGCAAAATAGGTCATGCCTTAATAGGTCTGCTGATTCTTATTGTTGGCTTATTTATTGTGAAATTTCTCACGAGTATTTTTAAGAAATTATTAAATAGTGTCGATTTCTTAGAAGATAATAATTTAGCACAACCTATTGCTTCTTTAGTTAAGGCTGTTTTAACGATCTTCGTACTGATGGCTGTTTTACAGCATTTTGGCTTAACGGATGTACTAGCACCATTAAAAGATATGGTGAATAAGTTCTTATCTGCGATACCAAATATTATTGGTGCTGGTGTTATTGGCTATGCTGGCTGGGTTATTGCAAAAATTGTTTCAGAGTTGGTTGGTGTAGGGCTTAATAAAGTCGATAGACAGCTACTTGATAAAACAGGTAATGATAGCATCCAAGTATCTAAAATAGGTAGCTCATTTATGTTTGCTGCTATTTTA
>QOAQ01000134.1 GCA_003972955.1 Aquificaceae bacterium | reverse complement strand
TTTCAATGAAACTAAAGTGGCTAAAGGCTGTAAGTTTTGATTTGTTAAATTATGTCCAAATATTTCTAGTGTTTCCAAGCTAGGGAGGCTCGCACTCAATAAAGCGGATATATCCGACAACCTTGAACTAGCATAATCAAGCTCACCTGTAGGCAATCTAGGGGCTGTTTTAGAAGTGATACTCACATTCCTAATTGCTAAATGCTTTAATTTAGGTAACGATGGTATTCCTGCCAGACTGCTATAAGCACCATTGAGTATAAGACGCTCTAGATTTTTGAATTTTTCAAGATATGCCAACTCTTCTGATGTTAAAACGTCATAGTAGCAATACATATTATGTGCCGCTAATACTTCGGTATTACTTAGCTTCGTTAGTGCTGTCTTTCCACCATTACTGCTTAGCTGACATTTTGTATCAATGGAGATTGGACCAGCATTCACTGGAGCATTAGGGTCATCTTTACCTCCAGAATTATCAGCTCCTGACCCTGTACCAAAACTAGTACCGCCACCACATCCAGCGAGGGCTAATGACAATAAAACAGGGAGGGTTAATCTTTTCAAATGAGTGGGGAGTATCATGAATAAGCCTTATTATTTTTATTAATTTTTTATAGGGAGCTAAAGCACCTCCTTACAGAGGCTAACTTTTTAGACAGTTTATCACTAGAAACCCTAATGCTGTCAATATGAGTACAGAGCCGTCGGACTACTGGTATTTTTTATTCATTTTATCTCAGACACAAAAAAGCCGCGTAAACGCGGCAGAATCACATCGAAATTGACGTTTAATTATCAAGCATAACGAGGATTATGTTTTTTCTGCGCTAAATGATAACGTCGAATTCCATGGAACATTGCATTGGCTAATTTACCTTGGTAATGACTGCTGTTTAAACGACGTTCTTCACGCGGGTTGCTAATAAAGGCAGTTTCAACCAACATTGAAGGAATATCGGGTGATTTAAGTACTACAAACGCGGCACTTTCAACTTTTTTACGCAGTAAACTGTTAATTCCACTGAGTTCTTGTAATACATTTTCTGCCAAGCCCAAGCTATTATCAATGGTAGCGGACTGGGATAAGTCGAGTAATAGAGAAGATAATACTTTATTGCTACGACTCACGTGCGCACCGCCTAAGGTTGGCTCGTAAGAGTTTTCACTATTTGCTAACCAACGTGCTGCCTCACTGGAGGCGCCATTTTTAGAGAGAATATAGACCGAAGAGCCCGTTAGACTACGATTGGGATTAGCGTCTGCATGAATGGAAATAAATAAGTCCGCACCTTTTGCACGTGCTTTTTCCATACGTTTGCGTAACGACACGTAATAATCGCCATCACGTGTTAAGACGGCTTTCATATCGGGTTGCTTATTAATACGTGCTTGTAAACGACGGGCAATTTTTAAGACCACGTCTTTTTCACGTGTACCTTTGCGACCAACAGCGCCTGGGTCTCTACCACCATGACCAGGATCAATCGCAACCACAAAATGCTTACCACGGCGTGAAACGGGTTGCTTAACTAATGACCTTTTTTCAGATCTTTTTACTAATTTTTTCGATGATTTCTTTGCCGTTTTTTTCTTTGCTAGCGATGATGCCTTGCTCGAAAGTGTTACCACTAAATGATAACCTTTACTCGTCTTGCGTAGCTTTGTTTTCACCTTTGCTTTTTTGGCGAGATCGAAAACAACTCTTAGGTCGCTACCATTTCGAGTAGCGTGTCGAATGCTTTTTACTAGGGATGCTTTCCCTGTATGCTTTTTTAAAGTTGTTTTTAAGGTTGTATTTTTTAGGTCTAAGACGATGCGATCAGGGGATTCTAAAGAAAATAAAGAGTGCTTAATAGAGTCACTTAAGTTAAAGATAAGACGTTGTTCACGCCCTCCTTTTCTTACGCCTAAATCTCTTACTGCTAACAAAGATACAGGCGCACGTTTACTGCCTTTAGCAAGTAATTGAGGAGACAATAAAGCACTACTAGCAAGACCTAAGGCTTTTGCTAGTTTAAGCATAAACTCTCTGCGTTTTTTATTGCGACTATTCATTTTCATCCGTTGAAATACTTAGAAACCACAAATTTTACCATGAGGGAACGTACCAGCAATCTGAATGTATTTTCATCAAAAAGTTCATTAATAAAAACAATGACCACTATTTCTCATAGTAAACCGTAATAGATATTTTTTTTCAAGTAGTTTTTTATAAAAACTTTGCAAGTTATTGATTTGTATCAAATGGTATTGTCGATTCGATCCTAATATCGCGGCATGTATCATCATGCTGAATAAATAGATTTAGATTTTCTGTTGGCAGAAAACCTTGTGCCTTTTCTGGCCATTCTATTAAACATAAAGCATCTGATGATAAATAATCTCGCCCCCCCATATACTCCAGTTCTTCGGGGTCAGCTAAGCGGTAAAGATCAAAGTGGTAAATATCCCGACTAGCAATATGATAAGGCTCTACTAAGGCATAGGTCGGACTTTTGACCGTTCCTTTAAAGCCTAAATGACGTAATAGCCCACGGACTAAGGTGGTTTTTCCTGTCCCCAAATCGCCGTGCAAAAAGATCAAACCGCCCTGTGGAAAGGCATCGGCTATTTTACCCCCAAGTGCCATCATCTCATCGGCTGATTTTATTTTTAGTTGTGTCGTGTTCAATTCACTAATTCCCGTAAATAAGGATAAAGGTCAGTGGCAAATAATCCTCGTTCGCCTTTTTCCGCCACAGCTCTATCTGCCGCTGTTGCATGGAGTGTTACACCTAAGCGTAGCGATGTTTTCAGTGATGCACCTTGTGCGCGCAAACCTGCAATCACACCTGTTAAAACATCCCCCATCCCTGCAACCGCCATCCCCGGATTACCCAATGTTAAAATAGCTATTTTATGCTGCTCTGCCAGTAATGACCCAGCCCCTTTGAGTACACACAAGCCTGAAAAGTTCGCTTGAAGTTGCGATACCGCTTTAAAACGATCAGATTCAATCATTTTTACACTAACCCCCAGTAATCTCGCTGCCTCTCCTGCATGAGGCGTAAGTATCCAGTTATCCTTCTTTATGGATAATTTTGCCAAAAGATTTAAGGCATCGGCATCAATAATTTTATCGTGCAATGTTGCCAAACACGCATAAAACAAAGCCTGACCCCATGCGCTTGTACCTAAACCCGGCCCTATCGCCACTACATCTGCTCGCTGCAAATAGGGGGTTAATTGTTTGGCAGAATCTACACCTTTTACCATCAGTTCAGGACGTGTGATATTCAGCCAAGCAGCGTGTTCAGGGTGTGTTATTACTGTCACCAACCCCACCCCCACGGTTAATGCCGCTTCTGCTGCCATTTTGATCGCACCACTCATGCCTGATGCGCCCCCAACCAATAACACATGACCATGTGACCCTTTGTGGCTACTCCGACTGCGTGGAGGAAGATGTGGAATGTGCTGGCTCAGTAAAAAAATATCTTTTTGATCTTCGTGTGTGTTTAACTGCTTTTTAAGTGCATCACGCACCCCCAAATCTGCAAATGATAATTTACCCACCACATCGCGCGCTTTGCCTGTGTACAAACCTTGCTTTCTGGCGATAAATGTAACGGTCTCATCAGCAACCACCGCGCAACCCATAACTGTACCTGTATCGGCATTTAAACCCGATGGAATATCGACCGCTGCAATGTACGCATTACTATTATTGATGACATCAACCGCTTGCGCCCATACACCAACCACATCCCGCGTTATGCCTGTCCCTAGCAGTGCATCGACCACAATATCTGCCTGATAATCGACAGTTTTAGTAACATCAAAACACGTCACCACACCACCTGCTGCTATATACTGCTGTTGTGCGGTGAGTGCGTCCTGTTGCAAACAATGATCACCTAACTGAATCACATTTACGGCAATATTTTCCACCATTGCTAATCGCGCAATAATATAACCATCACCTGCATTATTGCCGACACCACAAAAAATCAGCATCGACTTGGCATCAGGGCAAGATTGGCGGATACTGTCGAACATAAACTGCCCTGCTTTTGTCATAAGTGCAAAACCAGTCATGCCATCTTCTGCAATAGCCAGACGATCTAACGCCCTCACTTGCTGTGCGCTATAAACTTGATGCGACAATGGAAAACGATAATTCTTCAAAACAAGTATCCGATAGAAAGCCGATAAAGACGGAGGTGGAAAATGCGCTATCATCTCGCACATTGCAAGACTTAGCGTTAAAAATAACTATATGGGGCAAGGAACTCGGTTTTCAAAAAATAGGCTTCAGTGATATTGACTTAGGCAAAACTGAGCAACAGTTACAGGCATGGGTCAAACAAGGCTTTCATGCTGATATGGAGTGGATGCATCACCACGGTAGCAAGCGCACCCGACCTGCGGAGTTGGTTGAAAATACGCTCAGTATTATTTCGGTACGCATGGATTATCTACCACCCGATGGGGTAGACCCAGAGCTATTACTGAATCACCCCGAAGCGGCGTATATTTCACGCTATGCCTTAGGACGCGATTATCATAAATTACTCCGCAAACGCTTACAGCAACTGGCAACAAAAATTCAACAAGAAATTGGTGACTTTGGCTACCGTGTGTTTGTGGATAGCGCCCCTGTTATGGAGAAGCCTATCGCCGCAAAAGCAGGGCTTGGCTGGGTGGGAAAACACAGCAATATTCTCAGCAAAGAATCAGGCTCTTGGTTCTTTCTTGGAGAAATTTATACCGACTTGCCACTACAAGCTTCTCAGCCTGTTAGCGATCATTGTGGTAGTTGTAGCGCTTGCATAGATGTCTGCCCGACTCAGGCTATTATTGCCCCCTATGTTGTTGATGCCAGACGTTGTATCTCGTATCTCACCATTGAACTCAAAGGTGCTATTCCTGAAGAATTCCGCCATGCTATTGGTAATCGTATTTATGGCTGTGATGACTGCCAGTTGATCTGCCCTTGGAATCGCTTTGCCGATTACACGCAACAAGCCGATTTTGCAATTCGTAACAAACTTGACTGTTCTCATTTGCTCACTTTATTTTCTTGGTGTGAAGATGATTTTCTACACAGACTACAAGGCTCGCCTATTCGACGTATTGGCTACGAACGCTGGCTACGCAATATCGCGATCGCACTCGGAAATAACCCTAAAAACAAGTTGATTATCAGCAGGTTAAAAGAAAAAAGAGCATCTTGCACGCCTCTCGTAAAAGAACATATTGATTGGGCAATACAGCAACAATCATCCTGAATTTTAGTTATGACATAGTGCTATGATCGCAAATAATAAAAATATTTAACTGTCCTAAAAAGACCTTTTGCAAACTGTTTTTGACGAAACCTAAAATCAACACCTTACATCACCTCTATAAATTTCTCCGATAAAACGTTATTATGCGATCTCTACATTATCAATTTTTAAGCGGGGAGAGTCCTTTTTTGGACTTGCTTAAAATACTAGATAATTGCATACACCTAAAAATAATACAGGCAAAAATGTGAGTATAAATACAGCGCTAATGCGCATTCTAATCACGCTCTTTCTTTTTATTTCACCGAACTATTTAATAGCAGAAAGCAATACTGCCAGCCTCTACGCAGGTGCAGAAAAGTCTGTTTATCAAATTCGGGTTATTAATAAAGAAACAGGCAAAAAATCAAGTATCGGCTCAGGCTTTATCGTATCCAAAGATAATATCTTGGCGACTAATTACCATGTGGTCAGCCAATATGTGAACGACCCCGATGTCTATGTCCTAGATTATCTATCGACCTCTGGGGAAACGGGTACATTAGAGTTACTAGACTTAGATATTGTCCATGATCTTGCGGTGGTAAAAGCCTCTCACCCGATGGGCACACCATTAACAATCGATGATATTCCAGAGAAAGGTGCACGTTTATTTTCATTGGGTAATCCGCTCGATTTGGGATTCTCCATTGTAGCAGGTACAAACAATGGCATTCTTACCCAAGAAGAAGACGGTAATATTCAGATTTCAGGCAGTCTAAACCCTGGTATGAGTGGGGGGCCTACGCTTAATGAGGCAGGTCATGTTATTGGCATCAACGTTGCCACTACGGGCAACAATATTAGCTTTTTAGTGCCTGCGGATTATTTGAAAATAATTCTTAAGCGCTTAAAAGCCAACAGCTATGCCCCCATTAAAGACCGCTTTATACATATCTCCAATCAACTAAAAGCAAGTGCGAATAAAATCCTTAGCATACTCAGCAAAAATGACTGGGGGGAAACCACTATTGGTCGCTTTATTGTCCCTGCGGAGTTAGATAAATCCGTTCGCTGTTGGGATGCGAGTCGTCGTCCCAAACCTGACGATCTATTTCGTTCCTTTTTTACGCGCTGCTCAAATGAAGAGGATATTTTCCTTTCAGACCGCCTTAGCGTGGGTAGCATCAACTACGAATATCTATGGATAGACAGTGAAAAACTTAATCCTTTACGTTTTTACAGACGCTACGAAAAGCTAAATAGTAGCGTCCTAGCTAGTCAAGCGGGTAAGCGTGACGTCACCAATTTTGCCTGTCACACGGACTTCACCACCATTGCAGAGCAAAGTTTCAAAACAACGATTTGTCGTCGTGACTATATAAAGTACAAAGGCTTAAGCGATATATTATTCACCACTGCACTGGTGGGGCATGGTAAAAAAGGGTTTATCTTCAATATGGACATTACAGGCACTGACGCTAAAGCCACACTGCAATTATTCAAAAAAATGCTGGGGGCATTCCAATGGCAGAAGTAATTTTTGAGACTGTTTCACGCGGTCAACATCAACATTATAAAATCACAAAATTTCCTACCACAATAGGTCGTGCTTTTGATAATGACATTATTCTTAGTGACTTATCCGTATCACCCCATCATCTAGAAATAAATAAAGATGAAAAAGGTTATAGCCTACGCAATATCTCGGAAGAAAATGGCACATTACTGAATAAGAAAAAAATGGATCATGTTGCTGTGGCGATCACACTACCCACGTCGCTGCAAATAGGTGACTTAAAAGCACGCGTTTTATCACAGACAACGCCTGTTGAAGCAACAAGGATCAAATCACAATCCAAAGGTTTATTTCGTATTTTAAGTAATCCTCTATCGGTTGCTTTCTTATTTTTATTAACCTTAGGGCTTATTATTTTCGATCGCTACCAATCAATACCGATTGAGAAAAATTTATTATTCTATGCGAATCAATTACTACCAACCTTGTTTATTCTCTTAGGCATCGCCTTGGCAATCGCTGGGGTCAGTCGCTTATCAACACATCGCTGGGAAATTTTATCCGCATTAGGCATCGCCTCTTTATTCTTTTTGATCCCGCTGGGGTTTGATCATATAGGGCATTTTTTAGATTATTTTTTCACCTCAGATACCCCGAGCACTATCCTCAAGAATATCTCTCATTTTCTTGTTTTGCCTGCTCTACTGATGTTTTATATGATACGGGTACATTTAACACCAAAATTACCCGCGTTAGGTGCGGCACTATTGGTCAGCTCACCGATTAGTGCTTATCATATCAATGATGCAATGGATCAGTTATCAGCCTATTCTGGATTTTCACAAATTCCACTCTACAACCAAACACTAAGCTCACTTGATATTCGCATGGATGAAACCATATCTTTAGATAGATACTTTGAAGATGCGGATACGCTATTAGCAACCGAAGTAAGCCAGATGCTAGAAGAAGAGCTTGAAAAGGCAAAAGAATAGGGACAAGTAAAATGCAAGAAATAGATAATACGAGAGATTCAAGCCCACAAAAACAAGGTCGTGGATGTCTAGCAACACTCGGGCTTATGCTACTGACTGTTATTATTTCTGTCGGCTTAACCACTTGGTTGATTACCGTTTATTTATTTCCAAAAAACTTTGACCCTGTTGAACTCAGTAGCAAAGAAGAAACGGTCTTAGAATCTAAACTCAATCAGTTTGGATTCTTTGGCTTAAGTAAAAAAGAGCATGCAACAAAAAAAGAAAATAGCGTATTAGTACCTGAAAAATACACAGAACATCCAGAAAAGCGAGAAATCGCCCTCTCCGAAAAAGAACTCAATGCCCTCTTAGCCAAAAATACCGATCTCGCACAAAAATTAGCCATTGACCTTTCAGACGACCTTGCCAGTGCAAAACTCATTATCCCACTTGATCCTGACTTTCCCTTTTTTGGTGGAAAAACACTAAAAGTTACCGCAGGTATGGAGTTAGCTTATCAAGCATCACGACCTATCGTTATTCTTAAAGGCGTGAGTGTATGGGGCGTACCTATTCCTAATGCGTGGCTAGGTAATTTAAAAAATGTGGATTTGGTAAAAGAATTTGGTGGCGATGAAGGTTTTTGGAAATCTTTTGCAGATGGTATCGACAATATCCATGTCGAGGATAATCAGCTAAGAATAAAGCTCAAGGAATAACGCCTTTTATCTGCAAAAAGACACCTCTATACCTATTAAAAATTGACATAATAAAAATTAATATAGCTATTTCGATTTTCTTATTGTATATTAATATCAAGTTCAGGAAAGAACACAAAAATCCCAAGTTAAGTGGGCAAATTCAAAGCCTTACTAACTTAAACCAGCTCCCTCGCAACTTTGGGCGAACTTTATAGTTCGCCTTCTTTTTGCCTATTATTTATACATTCTCAGTGCTTCCACCAAATAAATTCCCGCCTTTTTCTTAAAATAATTTATACTTAAGTTCATCTCTCTCAGCGCGAATACAATAATGAAAAAGAACCTTCAGCTTGGGATCATTATGGATCCTATCGAATCAATTAACACCAAAAAAGACAGCACCTTTGCCATGATGCTAGAGGCTCAACGCAGAGGTTGGCAGCTATTTTATATGCAGCAAGCTGATTTATTTGTTGAAGACGGTATTGTCTCTGCCTATATGCAACAAATCAGCATAAAAGATGACCCACAAGATTGGTTTAAAATCATCGGCGAAACAACGCAAGCTCTGCATACTCTTGATTGCTCTTTAATGCGTAAAGATCCACCTTTTGATATGGAGTATATTTACAGTACCTACCTGTTGGAATTAGCAGAAAAGCAAGGGACACTTATCGTAAATCGTCCTGCAAGTATTCGCTCTGCCAACGAAAAACTGTTTACCGCCCTCTTTCCTGACTGCGCTCCTGAAACCTTAGTTAGCCGTGATATGGAGCGCATCAAACGCTTTCATAAAAAACATAAAAATATTGTAGTAAAACCCTTAGACGGCATGGGTGGCGCGATGATTTTTCAGATACGAGAAGGCGATAGTAACCGCAATGTTATCTTAGAAGCGATTACCAATAACGGACAACAAACCGTCATGGCACAACGTTTTTTACCTGAATACGTTGATGGTGATAAACGTATTTTACTCATTGATGGCGAGCCTTTCCCCTACGCTTTAGCCCGCTTACCCGCAAAAGGAGAAGGTCGTGCCAATCTTGCAGCAGGAGGCACGTACAAAGGCGTAGCACTCAGCGAACGAGACTTAGCAATATGCGCCAAAGTAACACCAACCTTAAAAGAAATGGGCTTGATGTTTGTCGGTTTAGATGTCATCGGCGACTATTTAACCGAAATAAACGTCACCAGCCCTACCTGTATCCGTGAGCTTGATACGATATACTCCGCTAATATTGCAGGTTTATTGATGGACTCTATCGAAAATAAAGTAGGTACACTATGAAATCACGTGTTAAATGGCTCGACAATATGAGCTTTGTGGGAGAATCGGCCAGTGGGCATTCAGTTGTTATGGACGGCCCACCCGAAGCAGGTGGACGCAACCTTGGCATACGCCCCATGGAAATGTTATTACTCGGTCTGGGCGGCTGCTCCTCTTTTGATGTGGTCTCTATGCTCAAAAAAGGACGACAAAATATTAGCAACTGCGAAGTTGAAATCAGCGCCAAACGTGCCGACACCGAACCCAAAGTCTTCACTGAAATACACCTACACTTTATTATTGAAGGCAAAGACTTATCAGAAGTCAAAGTCTCCAAAGCCATTCAACTCTCCGCAGAAAAATACTGCTCCGCCTCAATTATGCTAGGAAAAACAGCTACTGTTACGCATGATTATGAGATTGTAAGCATCTAATTCAACTTAGAGTGGGACTCAAATCCCACTTCTTCGAGCAACCGCCCATCCCACTATTATCTGATAAAAATTGATACAAGTTAGTAATTACATTACTATTATTCAAATTTTTTAAATAATCCAAAGAGATTATCACGGCTCAAACCTACACTTTTCCACCGAGTCTATGGGATTAAGAAACAATAAATCATCCCTAAAAAACCAAGGAACGTGCATGCAATAACTTCAACATTCTAAAACGTTGTCGAACTTATTTCACGCACACTCCTAACCGCACAAAGGAATTAGTATGAATATTGTAAACTGGGCATTTACAACGACGTGTTGTGTCTTGCTATTTGGCATATCAAATACAGCGTCTGCCACCCCCACACATCATTTTAGTCAGAAAAAAATCAGCCAAGCCGACTTACAAAAAGCTTATCAAGAATTAGTCTTAAACCCTTCTCAAAAAAAATCACCCAAAAAGCATCAACAATATAAAAAGAAAATACATGCTGTCTCCATTGCAAAAAAACAACTGAAAATTCGTTATCGTTGGGGAGGCACAAGCCCTCGACGTGGTTTTGATTGTAGTGGTTTAATTCAATACTCCTTTAAAAAAGCCAATATTTCACTCCCCCGCACCGCAGCATCTCAATACAAAAAAACTAAACGTATCGCCGTCTCACAACTTCAAGCGGGCGACCTTATCTTTTTCCACACTCCGCGACGCAAACACGTACGCGTAAACCATGTGGGAATTTATTTGGGTGATAATAACTTCATTCACTCTCCACGCAGAGGGAAAACGGTCTCTATTACAAAATTAAACCGTTATTGGAAACGTAAGATTATTGGTGCTGGTCGGGTTTGAACTGGGTGCAATAAATCGAACCACGTAACGACTCCGCTCAACAGTGACCGAATGCAAGCCTATCGATCATATCCCTACATTTTCTTTACAACCTCAGTCTTTCAAGTTTAGGTAGCATCCCTTGTAAATGCTCTTTATAATCATTTGTTTTTGATTAATAAATAAACACAAATCAAGGATGATGCTGTGCTAAACATAATAATTCGCCCCTTCTTTTTTATTATTTTTATCTGTTTTTTTATACTCACCACCTTTTCAAGTAACGCAACAGAAGCGACACAACCACCTTTAAAAGTGGGTATCAAGCCTAGCGAACCTTGGGTGATGTACAATAAAAATATTCCTGAAGAGCAACGCCACCCGATTGGATTTAGTATTGATTTATGGAATGAAATTGCCAAGATTATGGGGCGAGAAACTCACTGGGTTTATCATAAAACAACACCAGATGTTATTAACAGTGCAAAAGATAAGAAGATAGATTTAGGTATTGCCGCGATTACTGTTTCATCCGAACGTGAAAAATTAGTTGATTTTTCCAATTCAATGTATGAAACCGGTTTGCAGATCATGGTATCTACAGAAAATAGTGCCACCAATCCATTAAGTATCTTACTCGTTGAACTTAAAAAACTCCTAACATGGACGGTACTTGCTTGGTTAAGTGTCCTATTAATAGTAAGCAGTCATTTACGTTTGTTAGTAGATCGCATAAGCGGGGATAATTTTTTTCCTCGTAGTTATCTTAAAGGGATATATGAAGTTTTATGGTGGGGAATCACCATGTTAGTCACATGGGAAACACCACAAAGCAAAGGCTTGGCTCGCGCTATTGATCTTTCTTGGCATCTTATTGGTTTAATCGCTATGAGTATTATGACTGCAGTTGTAACTGCGGCACTCACCTCTCAAGCAATTGCAGGCAATATCCAATCAGAAAAAGATCTACCTGGCAAACGAGTTGCCGCAGTAGCAACTGATGCTCCTCGTAAATATTTGAATCAAATAGGGGCAGAAGTTGTACCTGTAAAAAGCATCGAAGAAGGAATGCAACTGTTACGAGACAATAAAGTTGAAGCGCTTGTGCATGACGGACCACGCTTATCTTTTCTTGCCAGTAAAACTAATAAAGCAGAGAAAAAAGATATTTTCTTTGTGCTACCTGCCGTTTTTAATGCTCAAAACTATGGGATTACCTTTCCTCAAAACTCACCACTGCGTGAACCCGTTAACAAAATATTGCTTCAATTAAGAGAATCGAATGGACTAGAAGATAGTTTTCACGAAAAACTACGAAAAAAATGGATACCGAAATAAATTAAAGTATTGTCCCCAAATAATTGGGAATATCTTGACAGAGACAAAAACAAGTCAACATCATCAAGACATTATTTTGAGACAATTCGTAACCTCATACTTCAACGCAAACTATCTCACGAAAAGCTAAATTATAATCACAAGAGAATAGCATACTAAATTCTTTTCAAAGAAATTATGCTATTTTCAAACACGATAAAAATATCACCCCCATATTTTTACTGAGAGATTTGCTCCTTTATGATCGAATTTAAAGATGTCAGCAAGCGTTATCCCACTGGTCAAATTGCCTTATACAATGTCAATTTGACGATACAGCGTGGTGAAATGGCATTTATAACTGGGCATTCTGGTGCGGGAAAAAGTACCTTGCTGAAGTTAATTGCTTTGCTCGAACGCCCTAATCATGGCAAGGTGATGATTGATGGCTTTAATTTAGAGCAACTCAAACGCCATAAGATACCTGCTTTTCGCCGTGGTATTGGGGTGATTTTTCAAGATCATCATCTGCTTTCTGATCGCACTGTGTTTGATAATATCGCGCTGCCTTTAATGATTTCAGGTATGCAGTTATATGATATTAAACGGCGTATTCATGCGGCTTTAGACAAGGTGAATTTGCTTGGCAAAGAAAATGAATTTCCGATGATGTTATCCGCAGGGGAGAAACAGCGCGTCGGTATCGCAAGAGCAGTGGTTAATAAACCTTCTATTATTCTTGCCGATGAGCCTACGGGTAATTTAGACCCCGCCTTAGCCCACGACATTATGCATACCTTTAAACAGTTTAATGACCTCGGTGCAACTGTCATTGTCGCCAGTCACGACCAACTGCTGATCGAAAGCATGAAAAAACGTATTATTGTGTTACAAAAAGTACAGGGGGCTTAAACTTATGTCATCCTCAAATACACAAACGCAGGCGAACACCCCTATTTTTAGTCGTTTTGGACAACACCGCATTGCCTTCAAACACAGTTTAAAACAGCTTTGGCTAACGCCCTTATCAACGTGGATTACTTTAGCGGCGATAGCCATTGCCTTGTCGCTACCTGCGGGCTTACACCTACTGCTACAAAACCTTAAAACACTGACGGATGATAAACGCGAGATACCCACTATCTCTTTATTTTTAAAGCAAGATGTGACTGTTCAACAAGCCCGTGATAGAGCGGAGTTACTTTCCGACCTCAATGAAATTGATAATGTTCTGCTTGTTACGCGTGAAGATGCATTAGAGCAATTTAAACAATTAACAGGATTTGCCGAAACGCTAGAAACGCTCAATGAAAACCCCCTGCCTCATGTGCTGGTTATTACGCCACATATGCAATTAGTCGGCGACCCTGGTATTGATTTAGAGAAATTAGCGCGACAATTAGAACTGTATTCCGATGTTGATGTAGTACAAATGGATATTGAGTGGGTACAACGGCTATTGGCTATTTTTCGTATTGCTGACCGTGCGGTATTAGTCATCTCGGCTTTACTTGCGCTGACGGTTTTATTAGTCATCGGCAATACCATTCGCCTCAATATCGAAAATCGTAAAGAAGAAATTGAAGTAAGTCAGCTGATAGGTGCAACTAACGCCTATATCCGTCGCCCTTTTCTTTATGGAGGGGTTTGGTATGGTTTATTTGGTGGTATTCTCAGCCTTGTGATTGTGCATACGTCCCTATTATTTCTTGTCGGCCCTGTTAATCAGTTGGCACGTCTTTATGGGAGCAATTTTACCATTACGGGTCTTGACGTAAAAGCAACACTCTTTATTCTTATCGTGAGTAGCGCATTAGGCTTGCTTGGCGCACTGCTTGCCGTTGGTAAACACCTACGCCAAAATACGATCACCTAGAACTAACGCCAATCATGTCAATAAAACAACTCCCCTCACACCTTATCAATCAGATTGCTGCTGGAGAAGTTGTCGAGCGCCCTGCTTCTGTGGTTAAAGAGCTATTGGAAAACTCACTTGATGCAGGCGCAACTCAGATCGATTTAGAGATAGAGCAAGGCGGAAGCAAGCGTATTCGCATTCGTGATAATGGCTGTGGCATCCCTAAAGAAGAGCTTTCTTTAGCACTTAGTCGCCATGCAACGAGCAAAATCACCTCATTGGATGACTTGGAGCATGTGCGCTCCTTAGGCTTTCGTGGTGAGGCGCTACCGAGTATTGCCTCTGTCTCACGTCTTACAATTAGCTCACGCTGTAAAGAGGCACAAGAAAGCTGGAAATTATCAGGGAGTGGTAGCGATGAATTCGATGCCCCTGAGCCAACCTCACACCCGCAAGGTACAACGATTGACGTACGTGATTTATTTTTTAATGTCCCTGCGCGACGCAAATTTCTCAAAACAGAAAAAACTGAGTTTCGCCATTTAGAAGATGTTGTCAAAAAAATCGCACTAAGTCGCTTTCAAACCACGATTAGTTTAAAGCATGGTGCTAAAACAGTTTTACACCTACAAGAGGCACATGACCGCGCCTCTTCTGAGCGTCGCGTGGCGGAAATTTTTGGCCCTGCTTTTATGGAGCAGTCACTTTATATTGAATACGAAGCCGCTGACTTAAAACTATGGGGCTGGGTTGGCTTACCCACATTCTCACGCTCTCAGGCTGATTTGCAATATTTTTATGTGAATGAGCGCATTATACGTGACCGCATTGTCACGCACGCAGTACGCCAAGCCTATCAAGACGTGCTGTATCACGGACGGCATCCTGCCTATTTACTGTTTTTAGAGCTTGATCCTGATAAAGTTGATGTAAATGCACACCCCACTAAGCACGAAGTTCGCTTTAGAGAAGCACGCTTAGTGCATGACTTTCTCTATCGCACCTTGCATAAGGCACTCGCCGATATTCGTCCAAGTGATAATATCCATGCTGAAACCAAACAAAATGAAACATCAGCTTCAGAAGCCTCCGCCTTAGCTAAAGAGCAGCAAAATACTTATCCCTTTCAAAATACACAAAGCAATCTGCATATTCCTGTTAATGAACAAATGGCGGCTTATCAGCAATTACATCAAGCCCCGCCGAAACAAAGCAATCCTTTTATCGGTAGCATCCCTAACGGAGCAGGCTTCTCTTCAAATTCACTCGCAGTACAAACAGAACAAAATAATGAAGATACAGGTGAGATTCCGCCATTAGGCTTTGCCTTAGCGCAAATACATCGTATTTTTATTTTAGCGGAAAACGCACAAGGTTTAATTGTTGTCGATATGCACGCCGCCCATGAGCGCATCACTTATGAGTATTTAAAGAAAAGCATGGCGGATGATAATATTCGTTCTCAACCACTGCTTGTCCCCAACTCATTAGCCGTCAGTAAAAAAGAAGCAGATTGTGCGATGGAATATAGTGATGTATTTACTCAGCTTGGTTTTTCGCTTGATCGATTAGCCCCTGAAAAGCTCGTCATACGTGCCGTCCCTAGCTTACTCAAAAGCTCAGATACTGCTAACTTAGTAAGAGATGTACTCTCCGATTTGATTCAACATGGTAGTAGTGAACGTATTCAGCAAGCGATGAACGAGATACTCTCGACCATGGCATGTCATGGCTCGGTGCGTGCGAATCACAGACTCAGCGTGCCAGAGATGAATGCACTCTTACGTGATATGGAGCGCACAGAGCGTAGCGGACAGTGTAATCATGGTCGCCCGACGTGGACACAGCTCACTATAGAGCAACTCGATAAACTCTTTATGCGCGGACAATAGTAATGACCGACTCTCAGCCTAAGGCATCTCTTCCTCCCGCAATTTTTATTATGGGGCCGACTGCATCAGGAAAAACAGATCTAGCAGTTAAATTGCGAGAACATTTTCCGATTGAAATTATTAGCGTGGACTCTGCACTCATCTATAAAGAAATGAATATTGGCACCGCCAAGCCTGATAAAGAGACGCTAGAGAAAGCACCGCATCGTTTAATTGATTTTCTTGACCCTGCTAAAGCCTACTCTGCGGCTGATTTTCGCCACGATGCCTTGCGCGAAATGGCAGAAATCACCGCGAATGGTAATATCCCCGTCTTAGTAGGAGGCACGATGCTCTACTATCGCGCCTTAGAGAATGATCTCGCCAAACTTCCTTCTGCTCATCCTGAGATAAGAAAAAAAATTGATAAGCAAGCCGCAGAACAAGGCTGGGGTGTATTGCATCAGCGATTAGAACAGGTTGACCCTGACTCTGCTGCACGCATTCATCCCAATGACTCGCAAAGAATTCAACGCGCACTTGAAGTTTATGAAATCACAGGGAAATCTTTAACCTCATTACACAAAGCCGCAAAACATGATGCACTCCCCTATCGCTTATTAAAAATTGCACTCATACCCGACGATAGAGAATGGTTGCGTGAGCGTGCTGCCTTGCGTTTTGAGCAAATGATTGCGGAGGGTTTTTTAGAAGAAGTTCAACATCTATATGATAGAAGAGACTTAAATCCCGACCTTCCGTCTATTCGTTGCGTAGGTTATCGACAAGCTTGGGAGCATTTAAACGGCAATATAGACTTCAATGAGATGAAAAACCGTGCTATTGTGGCAACGCGTCAGTTGGCAAAACGTCAGATGACTTGGTTGCGCTCTGAACAGGAAGTTTCACGCTATGATGCTCAGCATTACAGCCTCTCGTCGATTATCGGGGAAATCACGCGCTTTTTAAGATGAAACCACCGTATAACCGACAGAATGGGCTTCCTAAAGTTTCATCAAACCTGCTAAGATTCTTTTGTCTGCAAGGAAAGCGACCTAACAAACAGTAAATAATAGATATTTTACTTATTCATCCCCCGTGTAATAAGTATATAATTCATTTATTTTTACGCATTGTTAGAAACATAAGATTCTAATAACCACAAACTAAAAAAAATACTGGAGAAAAAAATGTCATCCAAAGGGCACATGCTACAAGAACCCTTCCTAAATGCACTGAGAAAAGAGCGCATCCCCGTTGCTATCTATCTCGTTAACGGCATCAAACTACAAGGCACGGTTGAATCATTCGACCAGTTTGTAGTTTTACTAGGAAACACAGTCAGTCAATTAGTCTATAAACATGCTATTTCTACCATTGTTCCTGCCAGACCAATAAAATTATCATTTGAAGACGACGAGTAAATTACTCTCTTGTGCATGCAGATAGTAGAGTATTCACTAAGTCCAACAAATAACTTGAGGGCTAAATTCTCACAAGTTATTAGTCGAACGTAGTGGGGACTGTACTAATGACAACTTTTATTCTGCATGCCAAAAAAACTCACTCTTATTTGGATTTTCTGATTGGAACTATTTGACTTATCTAGCCAAACTGATACTCGTATTGAGCGCGCAGTGCTAGTTCAACTCAATATTGGCGGCAAAAGAAACACGCAAGATGCCGATGAATTCATAGAACTTGTCCGCTCTGCAGGTGCAGAAACCACCGCTCTTATCCAAGGTACTCGCCATACTCCTAGTGCAAAATTCTTTGCAGGAAAGGGCAAAGCCGAAGAAATTAAACAAGCTGTTATCGCACATGATGCCGATGTCGTCATCTTCAATCATTCCCTCTCTCCCGCACAAGAACGCAACTTAGAACAACTGTGTGAATGTCGCGTACTTGACCGTACTAGCCTAATTCTAGATATTTTTGCACAACGCGCACGCTCCCACGAAGGTAAATTACAGGTAGAGCTAGCTCAACTTAAACATATGTCTACACGCCTTATTCGTGGCTGGACTCACCTTGAACGCCAAAAAGGCGGTATTGGTATGCGTGGACCTGGAGAGACACAACTAGAAACTGACCGCCGTTTACTGAATATCCGCATTAAACAAATCAAAAAACGTTTAGAAAAAGTGGGCAATCAACGTGAACAAGGTCGGCAATCACGTCAAAAAGCAGAAATTCCCACGGTTTCATTAGTTGGCTATACCAATGCGGGAAAATCAACCTTATTTAATCGTATTACTGCGGCTGAGGTATACGTTGCAGACCAACTGTTTGCAACACTTGATCCAACATTGCGGCGTGTGGAACTCAGCAATCAACAATCCATTATCTTAGTTGATACGGTTGGTTTTATTCGCGACCTTCCACATGATCTTGTCGAAGCATTTAAAGCAACCTTGCAGGAAACGGCTGAAGCAGACCTTATTTTGCACGTTATCGATAGCAATGATGAGCAACGAGATATGTATCGCCAACAAGTGAACGATGTCATCCACATGCTTGGTGCAAAAGATGTACCACAGATAGAAGTGATGAATAAGATAGATCTTTCGGAACACAGCATGCGAGTAGACCCTGCTCATGCGGGTACACCACCTCGTGTCTGGCTTTCAGCACACTCTGGTGAGGGAGTCGCTGAATTACTCGACTTTTTAGGTAATAACTTTGCAGTCAATATTTTTTCAGGTGTGCTGACTTTAGCCCCTAGCCATGCACGATTGCGTGCAAAACTATATGCAGATGAAGCAATACTAAATGAGTCTAGCTCTGAAAAAGGAGAGTACTTACTAGAGGTAAAAATTCATCAGAGACGCTTAGAGAGTCTGCTTCGCGATGAAAACCTTGAGTTAGAAGATATAATGGTGTTAGCTGAATAATCTAATCATCGCGACCTTGTTGCTACGCATTGATTATCCCTACACATAAGTGTTGGCGGTATAAGTATACTGCAATTAGAAATCCTACCACTGCGCCTATTATCCTCTTTCATTAGCTGATTATACTGCTTCACTTCAGAGGATAATTTCACCGCATCTATATTTTTCAGTGAATAAATCAAATAGTGCGTCGGCCCTCCACACGCCTTAGCTCCATATGCAATAGATTGGCATTGCTTTCCATTATCACAGCTTTTATCACTAACAAGGTTAGCAATATTTTTCTGCAACCCCACTATTGTAGGTTTACCACCCTGCTTCGGTAAATTAGCACTACAAGCAACAATAACTTGCCATAAAAACACGATACTAATGACATATAAGCTTACTTTCATTTTAAAATATCCTCTATTTCATTGTTACCGTTCATTCTTTATGTGAAAATGTTTGCATTTCTCAATGATCAAGGACTGCACAATGACGTCAACATGGAATAAGGTATTAATACTCTGTATATCATTCCTTTTTCTCAGTAGCTGCGGTGGTAGCGATGAGAAACAAGAGCAAACAAATCAAACTACAATAAATGCACCTTCTGATGCTATCTTCTTATCAACAGATGGTGTTGGTAAAATTAATGCTAGTACACCTTTTAACATCCATCTGATAACACAAATATTCAATGGTCTTAATGTTTCACAGCAAACTAACTTTCAAGAAGGCGAAGCATACCCTGTTATGCGAGTAGCAAAAGGTGCAAAAACACTGATGACGATCAACCCAACCACAGATCATAAGTCAATTTATTCCATCGTTATCGAAGATAATTTAATTCGAAATCACTTAGGTCACCGCTTGAGTACCAAATTTAGTAGTATTTACAGCTATGATCACGTTGAAAAGTGTCTAGCGGGACAAGAGGAGCTATCAGGAAAAACGATTTGCTACGCACCTAATGTACGTAATATTCTTTATATTTTTACAGGAAGATGGGACGGTCCTGACGGGGAAATACCACCAGAGGATGTACTTGCAACATGGACGCTTGACGCTATTATCTGGAAACCGCAATCCTAGTACTCCAGAACAATACCAACTAAGCTTAAAATCGCCCTGCTGTTTTAGTCATTACTTTTGACATCAGGGGCATTATTACACGGCGAATAGGCCAAGGTAATTTGGCGGCTCCTGCAGTGACCGCGATATCGGCATGATGCTGCTCGTCTTCTTTCATTTGTTGTAAAATAAGTAAGCTAGGCAAGTCTTTCGCAGGAAGTTTTACCATGTGCTCTTCAAGATGTTTAACAACTTGGTCTTCTGTTTCTTTTACAAAACCTAAGCTCCACTTATCTCCTATTTTACCTGCTAATGCTCCAATACTAAACGATCCCCAATACCATAATGGAGAAAAATAGCTTTTATGACTCTCTAGCTGTTTGATACGATTTTCACACCAGTTAAGATGATCATTTTCTTCCATTGCAGAGCGCTCCATTTGCTCACGAATATCTTCTCGTTTAGCGGTTAAAGCCTGACCACGATAAAGTCCTTGAGCTGAAACTTCTCCAGCATGATTAATACGCATTAATTTAGCGGAAAGTTTTCTTTCTTCATCAGAAAGTAATTCCTTTTCAACGATAGACTCAGAAGGATTAGGGCGTTCTGTTGTTGGTGCTATTGCATATGAAGTACGCAAAGAAGCATCTAACTCAGAAATAATTTGATCAAAAAAACTTAATTTACGCATAATATTTAGATCCATGCTTACATAAGTAGATTGATTATGTCCACCTACTTAGAAACGTGCGCGAAACAACCATCCCATCTGGAGCAAAAAGATAAACTATAGTCTTTCATATATTGAACTAGTACTCCAGCAACATTGTATTGATGGGTACAGAGCAATCCAAAGCGTTCAAGACAAGGCATGGGTCGCAGGCAATGGTTATTCCCTTGGCAAGACCCATAACGCCGTATTGGACGCTTTGGGTTGCTCCCTTCGGGCGAGCCAG
>QOAQ01000111.1 GCA_003972955.1 Aquificaceae bacterium | reverse complement strand
TTGGTTACATGGTGTTGCACCGCCCCTTCACTTCGCCTGTACTGAGCGAAGTCGAAGTGAAGGGGCGGTGGTTAGAAATACCTACGGCTTTAATACTTCCAGCCCCCCCATATAAGGCTTTAGCACATCAGGCACAACAATCGAGCCATCTTCTTGCTGGTAGTTTTCAATGACTGCCACTAAAGTACGTCCTATCGCTAAACCTGAGCCATTGAGTGTGTGTAAAAACTCTGGTTTATTGGTTTCTGGGTTGCGGTATCTGGCTTGCATTCTACGGGCTTGGAAGTCACCTACGTTTGAGCAGGATGATATTTCGCGGAATTTTTGCTGTCCTGGCAACCATACTTCTAAATCGTAGGTTTTCTTTGCCGAGAAACCTGTATCACCTGAGCATAAAATGACGGTGCGATAGGCTAGTCCTAGTTTTTGTAAAATTGTTTCAGCGTGTCCGCGTAGCTCTTCTAGTGCATCCCATGAGTCTTCTGGTTTTACAAATTGGATTAATTCTACTTTTTCAAATTGATGTTGACGAATGAGTCCACGGGTATCGCGCCCGTAAGAACCTGCTTCTGAGCGGAAGCAAGGCGTATGTGCGGTGTATTTCATCGGCAGTTGCTCTGCATCGAGAATATCACCACGAATCATATTAGTGACAGGTACTTCTGCGGTGGGGATGAGATAAAAGTCACGTTCATCTTCCAATTTAAATAGGTCTTCTGCAAATTTCGGGAGTTGCCCTGTGCCATATAAACTATCTTCATTAACCATATAAGGAACATAGACTTCGCTATAACCATGCTCCATTGAATGTGTATCGAGCATAAACTGAATTAAAGCACGGTGCAGACGCGCCATTGCGCCGCGCATGACGACAAAGCGAGAGCCTGTTAATTTAGCCGCTACTTCAAAATCCATCCAACCATTGGGCAAACCTAAATCGACATGATCTTTTGGCTCAAAATCAAATTGCTTTGGCTCACCCCATGTGGCAATTTCAACATTATCCTCTTCATCTTTGCCATCAGGGACATCTTCATGCAAAGTGTTGGGGATGCCCATGACAATGCTTTCGATTTCTGCTTGTAGCTCAGAAAGTTGTTGCTCACCTGCTTTTAATTTATCCCCTAAATCAGCGACTTCTGCGAGTAGCGGCTTAATATCTTCGCCTTTTGCTTTGGCTTGACCGATTGATTTGGAGCGTATATTGCGTTCTTTTTGTAGCGCTTGTGTCGCAACTTGTAAGTCTTTGCGGGTATTTTCGAGCTGAATGAAATTTTCAACGTCTAAATGATAGCCCTTACGTTTTAACTCGATCGCTATCGCCGCAGGGTCGTTTCTTAATAATTTTATATCTAACATATTGTTGTTTTCTTTATAGAGTATTTTTTGAGTGAGTCCTTAAAGTGGAACACAACGCTGGAGCGTTGTAGGCTGCATTCCCACCGAGACGGTGAGAACGCGAGAGCGTCCCATCTAAAGTTGTTTCGCTACCATCATTCCTAGCCATACAGCAGAGACGCAAACCACAACGCTGCCGACCATATTGATAAAAGCACGAATTAAAGCACCATCATTTATTAATGACAAGGTATCCAAGGAGAAAGTAGAAAAGGTGGTAAATGACCCCAAAAAGCCCACTAAAATAGCTAATTTAAACAGAGGATCAAAATCACCTCGCTCCAATAGCAGAATGGTCAGTAACCCCATGAAAAAAGAGCCTATAATATTAACCGCCAGTGTGCCATAAGGAAAATCACGCCCTAATACGTTATAAACGCCATTCGATACCATAAATCGCAGTGCAGCACCTATTGCACCGCCGATCATAATAGCAAATATTTGTAATATAGATGTTGTCATATTCTACTCTTCTTATAATTACTCAGCATCACTGGTGACTGCTTAGGACTCAGGCTTGAATAATGTGCGAAACTTGATACAAAATTTTTTATTTCATGCACGTTCCAAAATATTAAAATAGAGTACAAGCTGAGTAGTCACCTCTGATTAAGATTTATTTTGTTAGTGTATCTCATAACAAATCCATATAAAATATCGTGCCTATGATTACCTCCCCTGAAGTGCATAAAAATTTATTGTTGGCTCTACGTGAAATTCTTGCAGAAGACTATTTATTGACAACAAAAGAAGATTTAAAACCCTATGAATGCGATGGACTCTCCTCTTATCAGCGTTTACCGCTCGCTGTCGCCTTACCTAGCACCATTGAAGAAGTACAAAAAATAATTCGAGTGTGTGAAAGCTTGCGTGTTCCCGTGGTAGCGCGTGGTGCAGGTACTGGCTTGTCGGGCGGCGCACTTCCTCATGAAGGTGGCATTATTCTGGGGCTGGCTCGTTTTAATCAAATTTTCGATATTGACCCTGAAAATATGACGATGCGTGTACAACCTGGTGTGCGTAATTTGGCTATCTCCGAAGCCGCTGCTCCTTATGGTTTGTATTATGCTCCCGACCCGTCTTCACAAATAGCCTGTTCCATCGGTGGTAATGTTGCCGAAAATGCGGGCGGTGTGCATTGTTTAAAATACGGTTTAACCGTTCACAATGTCTTAGAAGTAAAAATAGTGACGGTGGATGGTGATCTTATCGCGCTAGGCTCTAACACCTTAGACACCCCAGGATATGATTTATTAGCCTTGGTCACAGGCTCAGAAGGTATGCTCGGCGTCATTGTAGAAGTTTTAGTTAAACTATTACCGCGCCCGCCTGCAACGAAAGTATTAATGGCAGCCTTTGATTATATTGAAGATGCCGCGAATGCCGTTGCCACCGTTATCTCCGCAGGTATCATTCCTGCAGGTTTAGAGATGATGGATCAATTAGCGATTGAGGCAGCAGAGACGTTTGCTCATGCAGGTTATCCCTTAGATGCCGAGGCTATTTTACTCTGTGAATTAGATGGTAATGAGGCACAGCTCAATGAGCAGGTCAGTATCGTGACAGATACGCTAAGAGCCGCTAATGCAAGCAGTGTGGTGATGGCATCATCGACAGAAGATAAAGCTAAACTTTGGGCAGGACGCAAAGCCGCTTTCCCTGCTGTAGGGCGTATGTCTCCTGATTATTATTGTATGGACGGCACGATACCACGCAAACATATCGCACAGGTTTTGATGGAAATTAAAGCCTTATCTAAACACTATGGTTTGCGTGTGGCAAATGTGTTTCATGCAGGGGATGGTAATCTGCATCCTTTGATTTTATTTGATGCTAATCAGGACGGCGAGTTACAAAAAGCAGAACGTTTTGGCGCAGATATTTTAGAATTATGCGTCAAAATGGGGGGTACGATCACGGGGGAGCATGGTGTCGGTCATGAAAAAATCGACCAGATGTGTGTACAGTTTAATGAAGATGAATTAAGCCATTTCCATCATATCAAACACGCCTTTGATCCTTATGAATTGCTCAACCCTGGCAAAGCAATTCCCACTTTACATCGTTGTGCTGAATTGGGCGCAATGCACGTCCACAATGGCGAATTACCGCACCCTGACATCCCACGTTTTTAGACTTTTATATGGCACTGAATATTATTCCTAGCACGATTTCTGATTGTGATATTAGCGCACAACTGCAACAGCAAGTGCAATCATCTATTGATTTACGCTCTCCCTTAGTCATTCGTGGCGGTGGGAGTAAGTCTTTTTATGGACGCGCTTCCGTTGAAACCTCCAATATTCTTGAAATGAAACATCATACGGGGGTGATGGACTATGATCCAACCGAACTGGCGATTACGGTGCGCGCAGGCACTCGCCTAAAAGATTTAGAAGCCTTGCTTGATAGCAAACAACAAATTTTAGCCTTTGAACCGCCACAATTTAATGCGAATAGCACCATCGGTGGCGTGGTTGCAGCAGGCTTGTCAGGACCTCGAAGGGCTTATACAGGCTCTATCCGTGATGCTATTTTGGGGGTGGATATTATTAATGGCGATGGCAAAATCGTACATTTTGGCGGTCAGGTGATGAAGAATGTGGCAGGCTACGATATGTCACGTTTAATGGTGCGTTCTATGGGGACATTAGGTGTCATCCTCAGCGTGTCTTTACGGGTATTGCCTAAGCCAAACAAAGAAATAACTGTTGTGATCGATGCAAGTCAAGAAGAATCATTAGGCTATTATCAGCAATGGCGACTGCAACATTTACCGATAACCGCAACTGTCTGGTATAACGATAAACTAACGGTGCGCTTATCAGGAACAGAAATCACCCTAGGGATAGCGATGCAGTCTTTTGAATCACTGCCATCAACCACCGTATTGAATGATGCCGATATTTTTTGGCAGTCTATACGCAATCATCATCATCCTTTTTTTAGTGAAGTCACAAAACCACTGTGGCGTTTATCGTTACCTAGTAGCACTAAAGTGATTGCACGTTTTGAAGGTGATTTGCTGATAGAATGGGGAGGAGGACAACGCTGGGTGAGTAGTAATGTACCCGCTAATATTGTACGTGGCGTTGTCAAGCGTCACGGTGGTTATGCAACACTTTTTACTGGTCATAAATTACTTCCCGAAGTGCCACCTTTCCCGACCTTAGCCCCCGAACTATTTGCTTTGCATAAAAGCTTAAAACGCAAACTTGACCCACAAGGTATTTTTAACCCTGGACGTTTATACCGAGACCTTTAATGAAAACCAACTTAGTTGATACTATTAAGCAAACCACTGAAGGTCAGCGTGCAGATGAAATTTTACGTCGCTGTGTCCACTGTGGATTTTGTAATGCCACCTGTCCGACTTATCAATTATTAGGCGATGAAAATGATGGGCCACGTGGACGTATTTACCTCATTAAACAAATGCTTGAAGGGGGCGAAGTTACAGCCTCTACACGCACACATTTAGATCGCTGCTTAAGTTGCCGAAACTGTGAAACAACTTGCCCGTCAGGTGTGCAATATTCTCAGCTACTGGAAATAGGACGTAAGTATATTGAAGAAAAAACAGAACGTCCTTTTAAAGAGCGTTTTGTACGCGATGCTTTAGCGAATACCTTGCCGTATAAAGGGCGTTTTAAATTTTTCTTAGGCACAGGGCGACTTTTCTCACTGTTTGTACCCAAAACATTACGCCGTAAAATACCCGCTAAAGTTGCCCAAGGTCAGTATCCTAGTACGAATCACGAGCGCCGTATGTTGATACTCGATGGTTGTGTGCAACCCGTATTATCCCCTGATATTAATAGCGCAACCGCAAGAGTACTTGATAAGTTAGGTATCTCACTCATCAATATTAAAAAAGCAGGCTGTTGTGGTGCGGTGAGTCTTCATTTAAACAAAGAAGAAAGCGCCATTTATATGATGAAGCACAATATTGATGCGTGGTGGGGAGAGATAGAAAATGGCGCAGAGGCTATTGTAACGACAGCCAGTGCTTGTGGCGTGATGATTAAAGATTATTATCAGTACCTAAAAGATGATGCCGAATACGCAGAAAAAGCACGTCATATCGCAGGCCTCTGTAAAGACATCTCAGAAATAATTGCAAATGAAGATTATCGTTTGCTATCCCCGAAAGAAGCAAAAACAATAAGTTGGCATCCACCTTGTACCTTACAACATGGACAAAAAATCACGGGTATTGTAGAGAAAATATTGAGCGATTGTGGCTATCAATTAAACCCCATTAAAGATGCTCATTTATGCTGTGGCTCAGCAGGAACATACGCAATTTTACAAACTGATTTATCCACACAATTAGGTGATAATAAAATTGCTAACCTTGAGGCAGATAAGCCTGAGATGATCGTTACGGGAAATATAGGTTGTCAAACACACCTACAAGAACGAACCAAAACACCTGTAAAGCATTGGGTTCATTTATTGGATAATGAGTAGGCTTTTGCGTAGAGACAAGGCATGCCTTGTCTCTACAAGAAATGAAGGAATTGCTCCTAAATTACTTTGCTGGCTCTTCAGCAGGCTTCTTTTCTTTTCCCATTTCAGCCGCTTTGTCAATTAAGCCATTCGCCTTTTCACCGACACTATCAACCGCTTTTTCTGCTGCTTCTTTTAACGCAGGTACTTTGTCGGTAACACCGCTAGCCATTTCTTTTGCTTTCTCTGCAACCGCTGCTGTTGCTTCTTTTGCCTTATCAGCCATAGCACCACCTGCAGATGCTGCCATCTCTTTTGCTTTGTCTGTTGCAGAACCTGCAAGACCAGCTGCTGCGCCTGTCACTTTCTCAGTTAATGATGTTTTTGTATCAGCTGCTGCCGCCTCTGCTTTGTCTTCTGCTTTATCGTCGCCCCCACATGCTGTTAAAACAAGAGCTAAGCTTGATACTAAAAGTAACTTTTTCATAAATAATTCCTAAATATTAAGTATTGTAAAAAATAGCATGATAGTGAACATTGAGCGATTCCCCTTTGCTCTTGTCTCATGTTATTCTGTCTATATGGGGATATTTTTACTTATATCCAGTCATTTAAATGCATAAATTTTAAACATTTTTGATATATTACTACATCACTTGCCCTGCTCTACCAACTGCCTCCCCAGCTCTATTTATCGCCCAAACCTCACAACAAACCGCTTGTGGGACAATATTTTTTATTTTTTTTAAGGCAAGATGACAGATAGCATCTGCTAGTTTTATATTTTTTTGCTGACAATATGTTAATGCCTCAACACTAGTATTGCTCTGTTTTATGCGTTGCTGTAGCTCATTATCCGCACCTTGTTCTTTCGCTACGCTTGCTAAAAAAACTAAATCTATGGTTGATTTACGACTGTGTAAGTCTAAATGCCCTGCGGCTAATTTACTTATTTTGCCAAAGCCTCCGACAACAGAAAGTCGTGCGATTGGCACTTTTTTAAGATGCTTTAATACCGCTCCGACAAAATCCCCCATTTCGATTAATGCCATTTCGGGAAGATCATAGTGTGTCAGAATCATGGCTTCACTGCTTGAACCTGTACAGGCGGCAATGTGCTGAATATTATTAGCATGTGCGACCTCAATACCTTGATGAATAGAGGCAATATAAGCAGAGCAGGAAAAAGGTCGTACAATCCCTGTTGTGCCAAGAATAGACAAGCCACCGACGATACCTAAACGGGGGTTCATGGTTTTTAGAGCCAGCTTTTCTCCATTTTTAATACTAATTGTGACCGCAAACCCACCCTCATAACCTTGCGCTGTCGCCAATTGTTCGAGGTGCTGTTGAATCATTAAGCGTGGGATAGGATTTATAGCAGGTTGATGAGGCGGAATAGATAACCCTGAGCGTGTCACCGTACCAACGCCCTTCCCCGCATAAAATCGAATTGTTTTTTCAGGGATCAAGGCAACAGTGGAAATAATCAACGCTTGATGCGTCACATCAGGGTCATCACCTGCATCTTTAATCGTACTCGCCATTGCCCCTTGTGCTGTTAGTCTGCAATCTTGTAGCTCAAATTCGACATGCTGACCTTTGGGCAAAGTAATTGAGCACTGCTTGGTGGCAGGAAGACTAAACAGTAAACGTGCCGCAGCTAAACTGGTGACGGTCGCACATGCGCCTGTAGTATAGCCATGGCGAAGTGGCTGTTTCGTTTCCGCCGTTTCCTCACGCATTGCGGTTGCTAATCATTAAATATCCAACGCGTAGCACTATCAACAGCAAAATAGATAATATAACTGGCAAGAAGATAAAAAAGACTTAACATTTGCGCTAACCCTGCCATATCATCATTGCTATCACTAAATACAAACACCAATAATAATGTGATAAGGGTATTTACAAGCACTAATATCATGCCCGCGTAATAGCCTTTTATTTGCCAGTTAAACATCAGCTTAGCTAAAGAAAATAAGCTGCCTGTAACGCTCATAATAAATGCATTGCCAATAAACATCGCCCCTAAACCAAGCACCATCCCCACCGCTATTGAATAGATGAACGATATTAAAATCCAGAGAATTACGAGCGTTAGGTGCTTCATCTTTTATTTATACGTTGCGTCTAAAAATCGCTGGCTTCAACTTCTAATGCCGCTACACCTACGAGCTTCCCAATACCTGCTTTATAGCCTGTCCAATCTTGGTATTTTGCCATTTTCTCTACAACTTTTGGCTTGATCTCATACACTTCTAA
The DNA here is from genome assembly GCA_003972955.1 of Aquificaceae bacterium. Classification (GTDB taxonomy): domain Bacteria; phylum Pseudomonadota; class Gammaproteobacteria; order Thiotrichales; family Thiotrichaceae; genus JAGLBW01. The sequence goes on along the minus strand of QOAQ01000111.1, from coordinate 4,660 downwards.
ATCATCATCCATTGCGGTTTTGGTGGTGTTATAAATCAACTCAAGAAAGTGTTTAAAATTTGATAATATTTCCTTACCACCACTTGCTCCATGACCAGGAATAACCACCTCAACAGGTAGTTTAAGCGCATCATCCATTACTTTCATATTACCCACAAAACTTCCATCATCCATACGCGTTGCTCTTTTATTAAAGGCATTATCACCCGTAATCAAGACCTTATCTTCAACAATTTCAAACATTGCATCGGTATCGGTGTGGGCTTTTATATTGGCTAAATGTGCTTTAATGGTGATGTTATCGACTTTAATTTCTTGCTGATCTTTTAACACTTCCGTTGGAATCGTCGCAACGGTGTCCTTTGTTATTCCTTTTGTGCGATCCATCATCATATCGATCCAAACTTTTGCTTCACCGTTCTTTGCTTCTTCTATCATGTTCGGGTGTGCATAGATTTTTACGTCTTTATTTTCTTCGACAAAGGCTTGATTCGCTAACCAATGATCGCCATGAACGTGGCTATTAAACACATGCGTAATCGGATTTTTTGTAAGTTTACGAATACGTTTTATCAGCGCTTTTCCCACCATTAAACTAGAACCAGGATCAAGCACAATCACACTTTTATCGGTAATCACAAACGCAGGATTATTCATAAAGCCTTTATTTTTAACATTTGGTGTTTCGCGCGGACCGGGGATATACCACGTATGCGCGGCAACTTTCGTTGTTTCATAGCCCGTTAAAATATCTGTCTCATCTTTTGCCACTGCGCAGGAGGCGAGTAACATGCTGTAAAAAAATCCCAATAAAATAGCCCAATATTGTCGATGCATTATAAATTCCCGTATGATTAAGTTTCTTAAAATTAACACTACCATAAAATCATGCAAAAAAATAAACAAGAAGACAATACTTGGGAATCCCGTTATCAATCCAATACCACAGGCTGGGATAGAGGAAAAACAAGTGGTAATTTATTAGACTGGCTTGAAGGCAGTCACTTAACACCTTGTCGCATTTTAGTACCAGGTTGCGGTAACGGCTACGAAGTGCTGACACTGGCAGAAAAAGGCTTTGATGTCACCGCTGTTGATATTGCCCCTACCCCCATCGCTAACTTACAAAAAGCACTCGATGACAATCAACTCAGCGCAGAACTGGTCGAAAGTGATTTTTTCTCCTTGGATTACAGTGATAATGGTTTTGATGCCATCTACGAACAAACCTGCTTATGCGCCTTACCTCCTAGCGAGTGGAGTAACTTCGAGCAATGGCTCTATCAATCACTCAAAAAAGGTGGAAAGCTATACGCACAGTTTATGCAAACACACCAAGACGGCGGCCCTCCTTTTCATTGCGATATGACAGAAATGAAACAATTATTTAGCAGTACACGATGGCATTGGGCAAAAGAAATTGAAGCGCAAGAAATGAAACAACTCGATAATAAAATGGAGATACCTTGTTTACTGGAAAAGATTTAGAGTAACCACTCACCTACCTCTGAAATTTGCCATTTCTGCAATGGATATTTATTAGTATATACTTTTAAATATATACTAAATAAGGGAGATTATGATGGATTTTCAAATAGCTAAACTTTTTACCAATGGTCAAAGTCAGGCGGTGCGGTTACTTAAAGATTTTAGGTTTGAGGGTAAAGAGGTCTATATTCGTCGGGTAGGAGATGAGGTGATTCTTTCTCTTAAAAAACCAAACTGGAAAGCATTTTTTTTAATGGATAGTGTATTTGGTGATGATTTTCTAGCGGAGCGAGATAACAGACATCCGCAAGAAAGGGAGGCATTTTAAATGATAATGCTAGTACTCCAGCAACATTATATTGTTGGAGTACTAGATACGAATATCTGTATTTATGTTTTAAAAGAGCGTCCCGCATCTGTCTTAAAAGCCTTTGAATCCGTGAAAAGCTTACATATCTCATCCATTGTTTATTCTGAATTATGGGTTGGTATCGAAAATAGTCCTGTAACATTACAAGACAAAAGAAGAGAACAGTTAATACAATTTTTATCATTGCTAACCACACATGACTGGGATGAATCCGCAGGTGAAGAATATGCAAGGCTCTACATTAAGTTAAAAAGAAAAAGAATGATGATAGGCAATATGGATTTATTAATAGCTACTCATGCTAAAAGCCTAGGCGCTACCTTGGTGACTAACAATATTAAGGAGTTTGAAAGAATCGAAGATTTGAAAATAGAGAACTGGGTGTAATCTATCTTTATATAGATGGTGGCCCGAGGTGGAATCGAACCACCGACACGAGGATTTTCAATCCTCTGCTCTACCGACTGAGCTATCGGGCCGTTAAGCGTGACGCGCATTAAATCTTTTTAGGCTTCTTATGTCAAGCATTTACTAGCTATATTTTTCAATATATTTATTCTTAGCGAGATTCCTTGTCTACTGTATAGTTCGACACTCTGAATTTAGGATCAGTTCTCATGTTTCATATCGCTTTATACGAGCCAGAAATTCCGCCCAATACGGGCAATATCATGCGACTTTGCGCGAATACGGGTTGCACCTTGCACCTTATTCATCCTCTAGGTTTTGACCTTGACGAGAAAAAACTGCGCCGTGCGGGTATGGATTATCGAGACATGGCGGTTATTCAGGAACATAATGATTTTTCTGCTTTTATCACCACAATGGGCAATAAGAATATCTTTGCATTAACAACTAAAGGTCGTATCGCGCATACAAAAGCAAGCTTTAAAGCGGATGATATTTTACTGTTTGGTCCTGAAACACGCGGTTTACCTGACGATGTTTTAGTGCAACTCGATAACAATCATAAATTAAGAATTCCCATGTTGCCTGAAAGCCGCAGTTTAAACTTATCTAATACGGTAGCGATTGTGGTATACGAGGCACTTCGACAACAAGATTTTGAGGGCTTAGGCTAAATGATGAAACTAACACGTGGGCTAAAACATCATGGCACAACCACTCATGGCTGTGTTGCTAGCATCGGCAATTTTGATGGCTTGCATCTTGGGCATCAAAAATTACTCTCTCATCTTCACGAAAAGTCAAAACAACTGAATTTACCCAGCACTATTATCAGTTTTGAACCGTTGCCTGCTGAATTTTTTATTCCCACTCCCCCTGCGCGTATTTATCCTTTACGGGACAAAATTCGCTTATTAAATCAGTTTAAGGTTGACCATTATCTATGTTTACGCTTTAACAAAGCCTTTTCTAGCATGTCACCTGAAGACTTTGTGCAGACTATTTTATTTGATTATTTGCAGGTAAAGTATTTGGTTGTAGGGGATGATTTTCGTTTTGGCAAGCAACGCAAAGGAGACTTTAAACTCTTACAAGCAATGGGCGCAAAAGTAGGTATGGAGGTACGAAATACACCCACCTGTGTACTTGATAATGAGCGTGTAAGCAGTACGCTTATTCGTAAAAAATTATCCACTGGCGATATTGAAAGCAGTGTTAAACTCTTAGGCAAGCCATATCAGCTATCAGGTCGTGTGCGACATGGTGACAAACGAGGTCGCACTATCGGCTTCCCTACCCTCAACCTGCGTCTACCTGACTTTATCGCACCAGCTAAGGGCGTTTATGCAGTGCGTATTAACGGTTTATCGGGCAAGACGTTTAATGGTGTGGCTAATATCGGCACTCGCCCGACTGTTTCGGGCAAAGAAGTTCGCTTAGAAACCCACGTCTTTGATTATGACGGCAATGCTTATGGCAAACACGTTTGTATCCAACTGGATAAATTCCTACGTCCTGAACAGCGTTTTGATAGCTTTGATGATTTAAAAGCACAAATTCTAAAAGATGCTGAAATAGCAAAACAATATTATGCTTAAAGAAGCTTTCGCTTTGACTTCATGCCAATTAATTCGTACTCTTAAAAGTGAGGCTAATAGCAGTTATTAAATATAAATATAGAGTACAAAAAATGATGAATATGGATGAAGCACGTTTCAATATGATCGAACAACAAATACGTCCTTGCGATGTTTTAGATACTACCGTGCTTCAAACAATGAGTGATTTACCGCGTGATGCTTTCGTCGCAGACGAGCAAAAAGCACTGGCTTATAGCGATATTCAATTACCAATAGGTCATGGCGAAAGCATGATGCACCCACGTATTGAAGGTCGTATATTACAAGAACTGGCGATAGTTAATGAAGACAGCTGCCTAGAAATTGGTACAGGCAGTGGCTACCTCACCGCTTGCATGGCGAATCTTGCTAAAGATGTTTATAGCATTGATATACACGAAGATTTTTTAGCCTTAGCGGGAGAGCGACTAGCAGAACAAAATATATCCAATGTCACCTTAGCGAAAGTTGATGCATTGACCGCTTTAGACTCCACTCAACACTATGATGTGATTGTAGTAACAGGCTCTATACCTGAGTATTTACCACTCTTTGAAGACATGCTAAAACCTAACGGACGCTTGTATATCACCGTTGGTACAGCACCAATACAACATGCGATGTTAATTACACGTACCAACGATGGCTTTGTACGCAGTAGTTTGTTCGAAACTGAGCTTAAAGCGTTGGCAGGCACAAAGGCTAAATCTAACTTTGTATTTTAGAAAACATCTCATACAGCTCCCTATTAAGCTAGAATCATCACTTTAGATTA
>QOAQ01000095.1 GCA_003972955.1 Aquificaceae bacterium | reverse complement strand
CCCAAAGCTCCTATTATAGAAGCACGACAAATTGAAAGAATATACAAGTTTAATAACTGTGATATATGGAAAGCATCTTCATTAAGCAGCTTGTTAAAAACAGAAAAACAGATAAGTCACGGTATGCGCAGTGGCGCTGCTTACTGTACGTATCTATTCCAAGGAAAAAAACGTTCTTATTATACGCTAGGTTTTTACTTCTCAGCAGGTAGTAAAAAAAGCTGTGAAAAATCACTGGAGACGGGTGGATTCAAGCAAGAGAAAGCCTATAAACAAGTCGTTGGTTCTCGCCAACAATTTACTGATAAAGAATTTTCACCAGAAAAAGTATTAGATAGTTATAAAGTTTGCTTAGATAAAGGAGAATTTAATATTAGCATTGAGGGGAAAGGTCGTCCTTATGCAAAGCAAATGAAATTATTGCTTGAGAATGTGCTAAGTCGCCTTCCTGCTAACTGATATTTTCAACTTGCTACAAGGCTCCACCTTAATAACTAGAAAACACCTGATAACTGATGTTACGCACCTTATACCAAGAATCAATGAGTTAAAGATTTTGGCAATCGCTGCAACCCGTATTCCTTCGTAGGGGTGCGTAACATTAGCTGATAAATAACAACGAGGAGAGAAAACATGAACAAAAAACAAATCGCAGGACTATTACTGCTACCCGCTTTGCTCAGTTCACCACTATTTGCAGATGAAATAACAGACCAAATTAATGAAGGTCTAAAAGCGTATGAAACAAAAGATTACAAAGGTGCGGTTGATGAGTTGAAATTTGCAACGGCACAATTAGAAAAACTAGCTTATGAGGAAAATAAAAAATTATTGCCTGATGCCATCGATGGATGGGAAAAACAAAAAATAAAGAATAGCAATAATCAAATGGCAATGTCGATAATGGGCGGCGGAACGAGCATTAAGGGTCGTTATAAAAAAGATAAAGAACAAGTAGATATTGAGGTAGTCGCAAATTCTCCACTGTTAGCGATGATCAGTATGATGCTTAAAAACCCAGCCATGATTTCTGCGGATGATAGTATGGAACCTTATCGTTACAAACGTATAAAAGGTGTTAAAAAGACAAAGGGAAACAGGGTTGAGATTACCTTGTTAATTGCAGGGCAAATTATGCTGAAAGTGGAAGGGAGAAACCTGAAAGATAAAGCAGTATTAAAACAATACCTTGATGCAATTGACATCAATAAGTTAAAGGAAAAATTATTGTAATGTAACGATTTAATAACTGATGCTACGCGGTGGTAATTTTTTACCTTTACTGCAACGTTTTCGTAGCCAACTAACTTTTTGTTCCTTTACAAAGAGTCTAACGGCTACGAATTCATTTCTTTTGCGTCGCCAGTCGATCCAACCCAAAGTTAAAGGCAACCTAGTACTCCAGCAACATTGTATTGATGGGGACAGAGCAATCCAAAGCGTTCAAGACAAGGCATGGGTCGCAGGCAATGGTAGTTCCCTTGGCAAGACCCATAACGCCGTATTGGACGCTTTGGGTTGCTCCCTTCGGGCGAGCCAGAAAGCGGTCATCCACGTTGTTGCACTTTTTGAGAAGGGAGTGACCATTCCCTGCAAAGTGCGCCTAGTGGCTAACCGCTTTCTGACTCGCTGTATCCATCAATACAATATTGTTGGAGTACTAGGTAGCCCCTGTTTTTTTAGACGATGGTATTCAGCCATTACTTTTTTTACATAGTTTTTGGTTTCACGATAAGGAGGAATACCGCGATATTTTTGCACTTTGCCCGGTCCTGCATTATAAGCCGCAACTGCAAAGCGTTTTTTCCCCCGAAACAGACTCAACATTTGTGCGATATATTTTACACCAGCTTGAATATTTTGCTCAGGATTCCAAGGGTCACTAATCATCATCATATTTGCCGTACCTGGCATGAGTTGCATTAAGCCAATAGCACCCGTACGCGAATGCGCGCGCTCATTAAAACAGGATTCTTGCTTCACAATGGCGTGAATTAACTCTTCTTCCACACCATATATTTTAGAATAAACCTGAATGGTTCGACCATAGGCACGTGCTTTGGCATCTAAATGTTGTTTATTACTACAACTATGCACAATTCCATTGCCTCGACGACGCTTCTTTGAGGAGGTCTTATGGTAACTAGCTTTACGCGCTTTCGGTTTAAGCACTGCTTTTTTCTTTAGCTTCTTTATATTATAAACTTTAACGAGTTTATAACCTTTTCCATGCAAACGCTTATCTGTCAGTATACGCGAACCATCAGCGCTGATATAAGAATACACATTTGCATGCGCAATAGAACTGAGAAACATAAGTCCGAGGGATAAAAATATTAGAGGGGTTTTTATCGAAATATTCATTTTATAATTTTTATTATTAATTATGTGGGGGGAGGCTTCGCATAATGATACGAATATTGGCGGATATTAACGTGAGGAAGATCACACCCCCTAACGAAATATGATGAAAGGGGCATAATTGACGTACTAATCTTTTAAATCACACCGTTACTCAGAGAATAAATAGCCTACAAACAAAAATAGGAATAGTCTTTTTACCACTGAAAGCAATATCGAGTCTACTCCACCAGCTTGATATAAAGTCTTTAATAATAGCTTTCAAGCATGTTTGTAGGTACTCATAGGGATTTGATGTCTGCACTCCTAGAGGAGCTGTCGAAAGATAGCTCCTTTTTTATGTTGATACCTAATTAAGCATATTAGGTATTGCCAGAGAGAATGGAGCAATTTCCGCATCAAAATGTTCACCATCATCCGTCACCATTTGAAATGCCCCCTGCATTGCACCAACAGGTGTCTCAATCATTGTGCCACTTGTATAATTAAATGACTCACCAGGTTTCAGATAGGGCTGCTCGCCAATAACCCCCTTACCCTTCACTTCTTGAACACGACTATTAGCATCCGTAATAATCCAATGACGTGTTAATAATTTTGCTGCAACACTTCCTTTATTTTCTATATTGATGGTATAAGCAAAAATATAACGATTCATTTCTGCATCCGATTCTGCTTCTATATAATAAGTATCTACTGATACCTTGATATGGGGTATTTGTTTATCTGTCATGTAGAGAGTATAAATAGTTGCTTAGGATTAATCTAATATAATGTAGATGGAGTAGTATTATGGCTACATTCAATTTTGCTTCCATTGGTACGATCAAATCCTGCTATCAAGAAAAATTTGGTATTCCTCGTCAACCTAGACTCGAAACAGAGGCATTATCCGAATTAAGATTATTACCACCTTATAACGACCCTCATACTTTACGCGAGATAGAGCAATTTTCTCATCTTTGGCTCATGTTTATTTTTCATCAGACACAACCATCAGGCTGGAAACCTCTTGTTCGTCCGCCTAGATTAGGTGGTAATAAACGTATTGGTGTCTTTGCCAGTCGTTCTACCTTTCGTCCGAATCCTTTAGGGATGTCTGCGGTTGAGCTAGTAGCCGTATGCCATAAAAATAATACGCCCTCCTTATTATTACGGGGATGCGATTTACTCAATGGCACGCCGATTGTGGATATTAAACCTTATATTCCTTATTCTGACTCGATTCCTCAGGCGAAGGCAGGTTTTGCTCCCGCTGCTCCTGAGGTATTATTTGAGGTACAATTCACCGCAGAAGCACAGCAACACTGTCAACAACGAGAACAGGCGCTACATCAGCAAACAGGTGATTCGCAACTGAATTTACAAAAACTGATTGTGCAAATACTACAATTAGATCCACGTCCATCGTATCAGCAACAGGTAGGTGATAGAATTTATGCGATGCGTTTATATAATTTTGACCTAAAGTGGCGATACTGCGAAAATGGCATAATTCTTGTACTCGAGTTGTGCTGATTTAAAAAAATATGAATAATAACAATAATATCCTTATATCATTTTTTTACTGTTGCTTGCTCTTTTTAAGTGGCTCAATTAGCGCAGAAAATACAGATAATAAAACAATTGCATTAGTCTCTCCCGAACTCGCACAAACCCATTTTATTAATGATATTGGTAGCGATGCTTCCCCTGATACCTTACCCGACAGTATTTTGTCATTGCTAAAAAAATATAAGATTCCTGCGGAAAATCTCAGTATTTATGTGCGAGACCTTAATGCAAAAAAAGCTATGCTGTCACACAATATTGATGTGAGTCGCTCACCTGCTTCGACCATGAAATTGCTGACAACCTATGCCGCACTGAAAATATTATCCCCCAGTTATTCTTGGCGTACCGAAGCATGGACACGAGGCACGCTAGAAAATGGTGTATTACAGGGGGATTTAATTCTTAAAGGCTATGGCGACCCTTTTTTATCCTATGAAAATTATTGGCGATTTGTACGTGGCATACGAGAAAAAGGCTTAAAAGAGATTCAGGGGGATATTCTTATTGATAATAGCTATTTCGAGAATGCTTATTTTGACCCTGCGGCATTTGATAACAAACCTTTTCGTACCTACAATGCTCCGCCTTCTGCATTGATGTTTAACTTTCAATCGACACGCTTTTTATTTACCCCTGATGAGAAAAATAAGCTTATTAAGGTCACACCTTACCCTGCGATTCCAAATTTCACCTTTAAAAATAAAATTCGCTATACCACTAAAAAATGCCGTCGCTCACATTATCGCCCAAAATTCAGTTTTGATGAGGGTGGAGCGTTGCTTATAAAGGGAACGTATTCATTAAAATGTGGGCAGAAATTTATATTACGCTCATTTTCTAGTCCAGAAGAACATGCTTTTAATGGATTTCGTGACTTTTGGGGCGAACTTGGTGGTACACTAAAAGGCACAATGAGGACGGGGCAAGTAGAAGCGGGTGATAAGCGTTTGCATGTCTCCGCATCACTGACCTTAGGGGAGCAAATTCGCTTAATTAATAAGTGGAGCAACAATGTCATGGTACGTCAGGTGCTGCTCACCATCGGTGCAAAAACCTATGGCGCGCCTGCAAGCTTACAAAAAGGACGCCAAGCTATCCTCAAGGTATTGGCTGATAATGGTATAAATACACAAGGAATTGTGATTGATAATGGCTCAGGTTTATCGCGCCGTTCACGTATTAGCACACGGCAGATGGCTCAGTTATTAGAAACAGCCTATCGTGATCCTTATATGCCAGAGTTCATGGCATCGCTGTCGTTACCTGGTTTAGATGGCACATTAGTCAACCGCTTTCGCAAAGGGGATTTACGCGGACGGAGTCATTTAAAAACAGGGACACTAAATAACGTCACCGCTATTGCGGGTTATATGCTAAATAGAAAGGGCAAACGCTTGGTTATTGTTATACAACACAATGGAAAAAGATCGGGTGGAGGACGAGGAGTAAAAATTCAAAATGCTCTTTTACGCTGGAGTTTTGAGCAATGAAATACCTTAGCAAATACACGACTAGCCTTTTACTTCTAGTGCTATCCAGCACCTTAGTCGCCGCAACCGACTCCAAAGAAGACGACAAACCACTCAGCATTATTAAATTAGTCGGAACGGGGGGGGATTTATATAAAAATTTAAAATTAAATATCCCGATACGTGTTCCTGAATGTAATGCTGAAAAAGAGCAAATAGAACAATTTATTAAATCCTTAAAAAAACGCTTTCGCAAAGCATCGCGTGCAGTGGGGTATTACGATACTCAATTCACCCCTAATCTGCGTCGCCTACAAGGTTGTTGGAACATAACCGTCAGTATCAAAGCCAACCGTCCCATCAAAGTCAGCCAAATAAAAATAAAGCTAACAGGCGAAGGACTGACACAAAAAGAATTTAGAGAGCTAAGAAATAAACCACCCTATCAACGTGGTGACATTCTCAATCATAAAAAATACACCGACTATAAAGCAAAATTAAAAGAAGTCTCACAGACCTTTGGCTATTTCGATGCCGCCTTTGAAACACATGAGATTACGGTAAATCCTCGGCGTTATAGCGCCAACGTTAATCTGAGTTTTAATACGGGAAAACGTTACCGCTTTGGCAAAGTAAGCATCCAACAAGGTGTGCTAAATAAAAAAGTTATCCAGAATTTCCTACAAATTAAACAAGGTGACTTATACAGTAGTGAACGCCTGATACGCCAACAGCAATTGCTGCAAAATAGTGGCTATTATGCCGATATAAAAATTGAAGCCTTACACCAACAGGCGGTTAATCAGTCTGTACCGATTCATATTAAGCTAACCGCAAAAAAGCGTAATGCCTATAAATTTAAAGTGGGCTACGGAACCGACACAGGGCCTAGAGTCAGTGCCGAGCTAGAACGTCGTTGGACAGGTAGCAAAGGACAACGCCTTAATTTAAGCGCCACCGCATCCCCCAAATTAAGCACTTTTAGCGCACGTTTAACCGAACCTAAAGCCAACCCTGAAGACGATACTTTAAGTTATCTCTTTGAATGGAAACAAGATATTAATGGTGATATTACCAGCCGTAGTTTAAAACTAGGGGCAGATTACACACGTAAAACGGCTTCTGATTGGCAACAAGCGGCTTCTATCACTTATTTACGTGATACCACACAGGTCAATAACGAAGCAGCCACACAGTCACAGCTTACGCTTTTGGGTTTAAAAGTAGAAAAAATAAAAGCCGATAATTTGATTTTTCCTCTGCATGGTTGGCGTCTCAAAGGTGAGGTACAAGGGGCGATTAAAAATATCTTAAGTGATGAAAATGTATTGCAGTTTAGAGGTGAAGGAAAATATATTAAAAAGATAGGGGATGGTCGTTTTATTAGTCGTTTAAATCTTGGTTATACCGTAGTGGGTGACTTGGATATTTTACCGAAAAGTTTACGTTTCTTTGCAGGAGGCGGACAAAGTGTACGCGGTTATGCCTTTGAAAGTTTAGGTGAAAGCAATACAGAAGGTAGTATTCTTGGGGGACAACATCTATTAACAACCAGTATTGAATACGATTACCCAATTGCTGATGGTTGGGGAGTAGCTGCTTTTATTGATGCTGGCAATGCCTTTAATGACTGGAAAAGTCAAAATCTAAAAGTAGGCTTAGGCATCGGCGCGCGTTGGCGTTCACCTGTTGGCCCCGTGCGTATTGATATAGGCTTCCCCAAAGATAGGTTTGCCGACCCACGTTTACATCTCAGTATTGGAGCTGATTTGTGAGAGAGAGTTTAAGAGATCACCTATTCTCACCGATTGCCTTTCTACAAACGCTACTATTAAGTCTGCTGATCCTGCTTGTCTTGGTCTTTACTACGCCTATTGGTCCTGCCTTTATAGGAAAAATAGCCAGTTCTTCCGTCGAAAACTTAGATATAAAAGGCTTTAGTGGTACATTTTTAAGTCAATTAAAGATTGATCGACTTAAATGGAAAGACCCATCGCTCGGCATTGAAGTCGAAGGTGTCACCCTTAAAAAACCCCGCTTCGACACCAGTAACAAGCGTTTTTATTCACCCTCCGCCGAGGCTGACCGTTTTGTGATTCGCTTGCCTAAAAGTGATGACTCTCCCGCAGAAAAAATCACCTCACTGCCTGATTTTTCCTTGCCGATTAATCTCAAAGTAGACGCTCTCGCACTGAAATCCTTTGAGATTATTCGTGAAAATAAAACACTCTTTGAGATTAAAAATATCGTACTCACGCGGGCGAATATTGAAAAAGGCAAACTAACAGCACGCGCTTTTAAAGCAGAGCCTATTATTATCGGCGCACCACTCAAGGTCGCCTTAAATAACATCAATATGGGGATGAATCAACCACATAATATGCGCGCAACAGGCACGATCAACTATCAGCAGCCGCAAGTGGGTAAACTGGTTTCTGATATTGATGTGTCAGGCACATTGACCGCATATCGTTTTAAACTCAATGGTGCGTTAGATAATAAACAGGCTGGCTTTCATAATATTCAATTAGAAGGCGCGGGTGATTACGATCAGGTCAAACTATCTCGCATCACAACAAAAAGTGCCGATGGCAATATCAATGGTAAGGGTAAAGTCACGTGGACACCCGATATAACATGGTTATTTGATGGTAAAGCGCAACAGGTCAAACTGGCTAAATATGTACCCGATTGGCCCGCTCAATTTGATGCCAGCTTAAATTATCAAGGCGGATATAAACATGACAGCCTCTCTGGAACGTTAAATTTACACTCGCTTGTGGGGCATTTGAAAAATAAAAAAATCACCGCAAGCGGGCAGTTACAACACCTTGATCAAGATGTAAATGTAAAAAATATCTTAGCGCATTTAGGCAATAATAAAGTGCAACTAAATGGTAAGGCGAGTCCGCCCTTTAATATGAGTTGGGATATTAATGCCTCCGAGTTAAACCAGCTATTACCGCAGTTATCAGGCACATTAATCGCCAAAGGTAGCTTAAAAGGCTCGCTCGATCAGCCCATATTGAATGCGAACATTGATGCGAAAGACATTAAATATCAAGCGTATCAACTAGGTTCGGCACATTTAGTCGCACAAACAAAGCAAGGCATTTATAGCTTACGCGGTCGTTTAAAGAATCTCGATTTGGATCAGCAAAAAATTTCTAATGCGACGATCGATGCCTCAGGAAAGATTGATAATCACCGCGTTAAACTTGCACTGACACACAGTGAAGCAAAGGTGCAACTACAGGCACAGGGTGGTTGGAAAAATCAACAGTGGCAAGGGGTGATTAAGACATTACAACTTGATACGAAACAGCTTGCAATATGGCGCTTACAAAAACCCGTACACATTACCGCCACTAAAAATAGCGTTAAAAGCAGTCAATTTTGTTTAGCAAATCATTCCGCCAGTAGTTGCTCCGCCGTTAATTGGTCTACGGCGGGTGGCGTTAATGTCGAAGGTAAACTACAGCGTACTCCCCTCGCCTTATTTAATCCGTGGTTACCTAAAGGACTACAATTAAAAGGTAGTGCGAATGGACATTACAAAGTTCGTCAGGTCAACGGCAAACCCGTGGGGGAAGTTGCGATTCAATTACCTGCTAGTGCGGTTGTATATACGCAAGGCAAGCATAAACAGACCTTAGATTATAAAGCGCTCACCCTTAAAGCGGTCATTAATGGTCATAAAATAACGGCAAATGCTCATCTGATCCTAAAAAATAGAGGAGAATTAAGCACGAAGGCTAATATCATCTTATCTCAAAAAGGCGGTAGCCCTAAAATTAATGCCTCAGGAAAGCTCACACGCATCCCTTTATTAATGGTCAAGCCTTGGTTGCCAAACACCCTGCAACTCAACGGTGTTGTCAATGGACGCTATAAAGTACAAGTAATTGGGGGGAAAACACTAGGTGAAGCGACGCTAAATCTACCGTCAAGCTCACTCCTGTTTGTTGACGCGAATAAGAAACAAAAAATTGATTATAAATTTATAACACTGCAAGCATCGACAAAGGATGGCAATAAAATAACGGCGAATGCCCATCTGATCCTAAAAAATAGAGGCGAATTAAGCAGCAATGCAAGTATTATCTTATCAAAAAAAGGTGGTGATCCTAAAATAAATGCCTCAGGAAAGCTAACACGCATCCCCTTAGCGATGGCAAGACCTTGGTTGCCGAGGACATTGCAACCTAAGGGTGTCGCCAATGGGCGTTATAAAGTACAACTGATAGGGAGCAATACGGTCGGCGAAGCCACGCTTAATTTACCACCAAGTTCGCTGATATTGGGTGAAGGAAAAGATAAACAACACATTGATTATAAGTTTGTAACGCTGAAAGCCGCTATCAATGGGCGAAAAATTACCGCAAGCACAAGATTACTGCTTAAAAATAAGGGTGAATTGACGGCAGGTGCAAAGATTATATTGGCAAAACGAGGGAATCAGCATCAAATTAGTGCCAATGGCAGAATATCACGACTCCCTTTGCTGATGGCTCAACCTTGGCTGCCAAACAACCTCAAGTTAAAAGGGAGTGTGAATGGCTCTTTTAAAATCGCGCAACAGCGGGGAAAAAACGTGGGGAATGTCACCCTGCAATTGCCCAATAATAGCGTCGTTTATATTGATGAAGAGGGGACTAAAACCACCTTTGATTATCATAATGCCTCTATCACCGCAAAAATTAACGATAAAACGATTCTCAGTAACGCCAAGGTACAACTGGATAATCGCGGTAATTTAGTCGCCGATGCAAAAATCACCTTAGGTGCTACGAGCAATGCCCACCGCATACAAGGCACAGCAACATTCGATATGCCCAATATCCGTTGGATACAACCGTTTATTCCTCATACCAGTAACTTAGCAGGAAGAATATCCAGTAATATTGCCTTTAATGGACGGCTGCTTAGTCCCAAAATAACGGGAAAAATAGCCTTAAAACAAGCATCGATCAAACTCCCCGAAGTGGGGACGTATTTGCGTCATATTAATTTGAGTATTCAAGCAAATGATGCGAATAAAGCCATTATCAATGGTTCTTTAAGCTCAGGCGCAGGTAAAGCAAAGATTTCAGGGTATCTTTCCTTAAGAGATATACGCCAGTTAAAAGGTGAGATGAAAATTATTGGTTCAAATTTACAATTTGTTAATACACATGAAGCACGTGGGCTAATGGATCCTAATATCACGGTTAAGATAACACCAAAAACAGTGGAAATTTTAGGTAAGGTACATATTCCAAATGCACAAATTACACTCAATGCAATACCCGAATCGACAATTAAAGAGTCAGAAGATGTCATCGTCATTGGGGAGAAAAAGCCTGATGGTCAATATTCAGCACTAAAAATACGTCCCAATATTAAAGTCACCCTTGGTAATCAGGTCAGCTTTAAAGGCTTTGGATTAGACACAAAATTAGGCGGCACGATTCATGTTTCACATAATAGACAAGACATTACAACACAAGGGAGTGTGAAAATAATTGAAGGAAGATACCAAGCCTACGGACAAAACTTAGTGATAAATAATGGACGACTGGTTTTTAATGGACCTCCCTCTGTTATTGGCATGGATATAAAAGCAGTCCGTACCATCGACAATATTAAGGCGGGTATTCACCTAACGGGAACACTACTTAACCCAAAAACCAAGCTGTTTTCTACGCCATCATTATCAGAAAGTAATATCCTCAGCTACCTCTTAACAGGGCAAGCCCTTAGCGATATTACAGGCAGTCAAACCGCGTTACTGATGCAGGCCGTGCGTAGTTTGAACGTCTCCAATGGTGATGGTTTATTGCGTAGTATTGGTAATTCACTCGGCTTAGATGACCTGAGTTTCGTCGCAAAAGATGATCTTAAAAAGAGCGAAATACGACTCGGGAAAAAACTAGGATCACGTACTTACGTTCGTTATATTGTTGGTTTATTTGACTCAATGCAAAAAATTGCCATTGACTACAAAGTGAATAAATATCTAAATCTAGAAGCCCAAGCAGGTGCTGATGCGCAGAGTATTGATTTAATTTATAAAATTGAGACAAATTAAAAATCTACTTAATCTACTGCTTTTAGTCGTGATTTTATTTACTTAGAGGCAATGCCGATGGATGATACTGCACTTTAAAATAATAAAAAAATCATCCCATGAAAAAAATTGCCTTAGTCATAGCCGACCTTGATCTCGGGGGTGGACAACGTGTTGCCATTAATTTAGCCGATGCTTTAGCAAAAAAGCACGATGTTAGTATCCTCATCTTTCAAGATCAACATATCCACTATCAACCTTCGGGGAAAATTGTACATCTACAATGCCCTGAGAAAAAAAGTATTTTAGGCAAGGTCTTTAATGTCTTTAAACGTAGCTATACCTTACGCAAACACTTCAAACAAGCACAGTACGATCATATTTACAGCTTTATGGAAACCGCTAATTTCCCTACCGCAATAGCAAGTCGTGAGGCAATACTTTCCGTCCACTGCAACCCACGTAAGTTATTATCATTTTTTGAAAAAGTATTGCTCCGCTTAACCTATCATCGTGCTAAACAAGTCATTGCCGTTTCAGATGATGTGGCAGATATTCTCAAAGAAGACTTTTCTTTAAAACACGTCTCACGTATCTACAACCCCGTTGACCTAGACGCGATTGCTAAACAGAGCAAAACACCTTACGTGCATCATAAACCTTATATAGTGGCACTTGGACGACTTAATGAAGTCAAACGATTTGATTTACTGATTGAAGCGTATGCAAAGACTAAAGCACAGCAACAGTGTGACTTGATTATTGTTGGCGAAGGCGAAATGCGTACGTCATTAGAGCAACAGATTAAAGCATTAAATTTAACCAACAAGGTGCATCTTGCGGGTGTAAAAATGAATCCTTACCCCTATTTAGCAGATGCTAAATTTCTTGTTCTTTCCAGTCGCACCGAAGCTTTTCCGATGGTATTAGTTGAAGCCTTAGCCACAAAATGTCCTGTTATAGCCACCGACTGTCCAACAGGACCACGAGAAATTATCAAGCAAGGTGAGAATGGTTTATTGGTAAAAAATGAAGACGCCACAGCAATGACGAAAGCGATAGATAAGCTTTATTTTGATGAAGCGCTACAAGATAAAATGCGTAACAATGCACTATCCTCAATTCGGCATTTATCAGGAGATGAAATTATTAAGCAGTGGCTGATTTTATAAGATAGCTCCATATTACGATACAACTATGGAAGGTGCAGGCTATAGATTAAAGGAATATACACAATGACTTCTACTACGCCAATCCTCTACTCCTTGCAAAACTGTCCTTATGCCATGCGCGCAAGGTTAGCCCTATTGCTTGCTCAACAAACAGTACAGATTCGTGCGATTACAATGAAAGATAAGCCCGCCGAAATGTTATTAGCATCTCCCAAAGGCACTGTACCTGTTTTAGTCATCCAAAAAGATGGCAAGAAAGATCATGTCATTGATGAGAGTTTAGATGTGATGTTGTGGGCGTTACATCGTAATGATCCAGAAAATTTACTCTATAGCCATGATAAAAATGCACTACCTGAAATGCTAACGCTGATAGAGGAAAATGATACTGAATTTAAACCCTGCTTAGAAAAATACAAATGTGCGAAACGCTTTCATAACGATGACGAGGAAGCTTGCCGTCTCGAATGTGAACCCTTTATCCAACACTTAGAACAACGCTTATCACGGCATACTTTTTTAATGGGTTCGACTCCCAGCTTGCTTGATTACGCTCTGCTACCTTTTATTCGACAATTTTCTCGGGTAAATAAAAGCATATTTACCCATAAGCGATATACACATCTACGCCACTGGTTACGTTATCATTTACAAAGCACGCTATTTTCCAGAGCAATGTTTAAATATCCACTGTGGTTAGACACGCATGAGGAGTGTTTACTAAGGAACAGCTCCTAAGCCAAATGCATACAGATTTTCTCACCATTAAACTCAATAATATCACCAGAAACTATCTTTTTTCGTTTTTGTGTTTCGACGACACCATTAAGTAAAACTAGCCCTTGATCAATCACTGACTTTGCTTCTCCACCACTGGAAGCCATGCCTTCAAACTTTAGTATTTTAAAAAGCTCTAATGGCTCTCTTAACATTTCAACGTCACGCATTTAATATATCTCATTAGTTTTCGAGGAAAATATGTACTCCTTCGACTATATTATGCAGGTCACCCAACAACAAACCAATAAAAAATGCCGTTTACCTTAGCCCATCCCGCAGTCGTTATTCCGCTAACCAAATATCTGAAAAAATGGGGCGTACTTTCTGCTTTAATTATCGGCAGCATGATGCCTGATTTTAGTTATTTTGTCCCTTTTGGAGTGAGTCGTTATGAGACACATACGATATTCGCTTTATTTTGGTTTTGCTTACCCGTTGGCTTGGCGTTCTATTACATCTATCACACACTTTTTGCTCCTGTACTTTTAAGCATACTTCCACAGTGTTTAAAACAACGTTTTGATGGCGATATTGCTCTGGGAAGACTACCAACGGCTCATTTTATTGCGATAGGATTATCGGTATTAATTGGTGCTACTACACATATCATCTGGGATCTATTTACACATCCTCCGCATCACCTCCCCCTTGCCTTATCATCATGGCTGAATATTGTGTTAGTTGAGTTTAATGGTTACACACTTCAGGTTTTTCGTGTTTTGCAACATCTCAGCACTTTTTTAGGGCTTGGTTTTATTATTTATTGGATGCGGCAGTGGTATAACAACACTGCTCCTACACAGCAACCCTCATGGAGTCCTTCGCCTATTTTTCAGATATTTACACGCTTTAGCCTCATTTTCTTCCCCATCACAACAGGGCTTATCGCAGGTTATTTATCTGCCAGTTATTTAATAGCAACCGCTCTACATAGCTCTTTTCTTTTTAAAGCAATTCTGGCGATGCGTGATGTGATTATTTATGGTGGGCGTTACCTGCTATTAACGTGGTTATTGCTGGGTATTATGTATTTTTTACTGCGTTATAAAAATTTACAGGAGAAAAACTAATGGGCAATAAGACTCCGTACTATGGTCAATGTCTCTGTGGCGAGATTCAATACGAGGTAGATATTATTGAACCAAGAATGGCGTATTGCCACTGTATTGCTTGCCGTAAATTTCATGGGGCAGCATTTTCTACTTTTGGCGAAGCCAAGAGCGAAAACTTTCGCTGGGTAAAAGGTGAGTCATTACTAAAGCGTTACATTGCAGAGAATGGTGCTGTACGCCAGTTCTGTAAAAATTGTGGCGCGAGTATGACGTTTGCGACATCTAAAAACAGTAATGATGTTATTGAGTTTGCACTGGGAACATTGGATAGTGATATTGAACTTCAACCTGATGCTCATCTGTTTACACGCTACAAAGCAAATTGGTCAATGATTTGTGATGGTTTACCACAGCACAAAGAGGGCAGAAACTAGTACTCCAGCAACATTGTATTGATGGGTACAGAGCAATCCAAAGCGTTCAAGACAAGGCATGGGTCGCAGGCAATGGTAGTTCCCTTGGCAAGACCCATAACGCCGTATTGGACGCTTTGGGTTGCTCCCTTCGGGCGAGCCAGAA
>QOAQ01000007.1 GCA_003972955.1 Aquificaceae bacterium | reverse complement strand
TCGTTAAAAGATCAAACTCAATCCCGAAGCAGGCGGCGCATATTAACGACTTTAAAATAAGATGCAAGCTTTTTCTTACTTCTTTTTTTAAAGATTAAAACCAGTAAAAATACCTTGCTTTAATCGCCTTAACACCCAAGCAAAAAACAAATATAAAGTCTGCTCTCGACTGAGTGAGGGGCGCATTATATACATCGAGTCTTAGCCGTCAATGCTTTATTTTATATTTATTTCTAATCAACTTGAACCGCTTCTTAGAGAACAGTTCAAGAGGATTTTAATACCACTCTTCTACTGGAAACTTGCAAACAAACATAGATCCATGATAAAAAGCCTATAGCTATGACTTCTTACCTACACATATTATATAAGGAAGCTCACAGCTCTACCTACTATTACACATGGAGTACGGCTTGAATTTACGAACGGATAAAGCGTCAGTAGATAAAAAAAATAAAAGCTGGAATGACGTGATCGGACAATTTGATATCCAGCCTCACAATAATTTGAGCATTGTAGCGCCCAGAAATACTGTAAAAAAAGGCACTACTAGAAATACCAGCGCTTATCAAACACCACAGGCTAGTCGCCCTCCTTCATGGATAACTAGAGGCGCTATTCTTGCTACTTGCCTTGCAACATTGGGAAATATCCCATTTCAATCTTCAAAATCTATCCAAGACAACAATATTGCATCAAACTTCTCGATTTCGATAAAATCTCAGCCAGTAGCAGAAAAAGAAATAATAAATGTAGCGCAGATTCCTTCTACAAACACCGATTTACAACTTGATCCTGAGTTTCAATCATTAGCATTACCTCAACGGGCAATTGAAACCTACATTGGACACCCTGTAGTAAATGTAAATAGCAAGTGGCTTTCTCATACCGTTAAATCATACGATACGCCTATCAATATCCTCCACAAAGTTGGACTAGATAATTTTGCTGATACACTCCTACGCAATTCCAAGATTAAATCTGTTCTTTCTAACTTAAAACGAAACAATATTGTCAGAGCTAAAACCACAGATGGAAAATTAGCCGAACTTATTCTCGCTCCCTCATATAAAAAAGCATACATTGTTAAGCCTAGTAATGATGGGTTTGAAGGCTTATGGGAAGGAAAATGGATTGATAATGTTTTTGAAATACGTCAAGCAAGATCCTCATTTGTTATAAGAAATGGTTTGTATTTTGATGGAAAAAAAGCAGGTGTTCCTGGCAACACCATACGACAAATTATCAAAGTCTTTGACTGGGATATAGACTTTGCACATGATATTCGTGTTGGCGATAGAGTAACTCTTGTTTATGAGGAAATTTTCCATGATGGCGATAAAGTTGGAAGCCAAAATTTATTAGCAGCTGAATTTATCAATAAGAATAAACAGTTCCGCACAGTAAGATTCACACGTGAGGATGGGAAGTCAGATTTCTTTACGCCAACAGGACGAGAAATGAAGAGAGCCTTCATACGAACTCCTGTTGCTGGCGCGCGCATAAGCTCCAACTTTAACCCTGGTCGATTCCATCCTGTTTTACACAGAATAAGATCACACAAAGGAACAGATTTTGCTGCACGACGAGGCACACCTATTATAGCAACAGGAAATGGAACAGTTTCCTATATCGGTAGGAAAGGCGGGTATGGTCGCTTTATAGAGCTCACCCATCGCGAAGGTTACTCGACACGTTACGGACATATGAGTCGATATAAAAAAGGATTAAAAAAAGGAGATAAGGTATATCAAGGTGATGTTATAGGCTATGTTGGCTCATCTGGCTTAGCCACAGGTCCTCATTGTCACTACGAGTTTAGAAAGAATGGCATTGCTGCAAATCCAATGACGGTGGAGCTACCCAATAGCATGTCGCTAACACCTACAGAATTAGCTAGCTTTAGAAGCAAAGCTCTCAACTTGGTTCTTCAACTTAATGTGTTACACCGCTTTGCTACATTAGATGTCAATATAAACAGCTCAACAGGTGGCTAAATTACATCAAGAAGTAATACAGTAAAAAGGCTGGATTATTCGATTATCTACCCCCTTTACACTTTCAAAAAAATATTAAACAGTCATTACAATATTATCGATCAATCGAGCCTTTCCAAGCCAAGCCGAACCCAAGATAACTATTTCAACATCTTCTTCTGAAGCAACAGTTAAATCATTGGCTTTGCGAATTTCAATATAATCAGGCTTAAACCCTATTTTCTCAAGCTTACTCATTAATGATAATTGTAACGACTGAAAATTCGTAGCCCCTTTTTTTAGACTTTCTGCTAAAAATTTCATTTCTTTATAAAACTGGGGAGCTATTTTTCTCTCTTCTGCCGTTAAATAACTATTGCGCGAACTCATCGCCAAACCATCGGGATCTCGAACGGTTGGCAAGCCAATGATGTCAATATCCATATCTAAATCTTTCACCATCTTACGCACAAGCATTAACTGCTGAAAATCTTTCTCTCCAAAAATCGACACATCAGGTGATACTATATTAAAAAGCTTAGTAACCACGGTTGCTACGCCAGAAAAATGCCCTGGACGAGATTCTCCTTCTAATAACTCGCTGATACCAGACACTTCAACACGCGTTATATCCGAACCACTTGGATAAAGCACTTTTACAGAAGGTGTAAATACTAAATCACATTCGACACTTAATAGCTTAGCTTTGTCATCAACTAAAGTGCGAGGGTAGGCTTGTAAATCAACCTTTTTATCAAACTGAATAGGATTTACAAAAATTGAAACGACCACCTTATCCGCAAGCTCTTTTGCCCGCTCTACCAATGCCAAGTGACCTGCATGCAAATTACCCATCGTTGGCACAAAAGCAATTCTATACCCTGCTTGTTTCCATTTTTTTATTTTTTCTCTAACCGGAGAAATTTCAGAAATATGATACATTAGAAAAAACACTGCTCATCAGAAGGAAAAGTTTGTGATTTCACCCCCTCAATATAGGCTGCCACCGCTCCAGCAATACCACCTGTTTGACCTGTTAAAAAGTCTTGCGAAAAACTAGGGGCTTTTGTTGAGATACCTAACATATCCTGTAAAACCAACACTTGACCATCACACACTCGCCCTGCCCCGATACCAATCGTTGGCACATCCAATGCTTGCGTGATTTTATCTGCCAAGGTAACAGGGACGCATTCAAGCAAGACCATATCGGCACCTGCATCTTGCAATACCAAGGCATCATCGAGCATTTTATCGGCCGTTTTTTGATCTCTTCCTTGTACAAAGTAACCACCCAGTTTATGCACTGACTGTGGTTGCAAACCTAAATGAGCACAAACGGGCACACCATGACGAGATAACTGAGTGACATTTTCTATTTGTGACTCGCCACCCTCTAGCTTCACCATATGTGCGCCCCCTTCTTGCATTAAGCGAGATGCATTTTTAATGGCATCCATTGTCGAGGTATAGCTCATAAAGGGCAAATCACCCAAAATCAAAGAGTGATGACAAGCAGGGGATACCATTTTTGTATGGTAAACCATATCATCCATTGTCACAGGAACAGTGGACTCATGCCCCTGCATAACCATACCTAAGGAATCTCCCACCAAAATTACATCAACTAACTGCTGATCTAAAACTTGTGCAAAACTCGCATCATAGGCGGTTAACATGACAATTTTATCACCATTTTGCTTCATTTTACGAAGCTTACTTATCGTTATTTTTGCAGGCATTTCTGTCATTATCCTCGTTTAATCAATTCCAAATCATCAAGTGCTAAGCGTGAGATACTGTTTGCAAGCGTCTCTCCATCAGGAAAAACTAAATCAGGGGCTAACTCTTGCAATGGATATAACACAAATGAACGCTCACGCATATAAGGGTGCGGTACAATTAAAGTTTCGCTATCAATGATCATATTACCATACAAGAGCAAATCAAGATCCAAGGTACGCGCCCCCCAACGCTCGCCATTACGCTGCCTATCATTATTATTTTCTATTTTTTGCAAAAGGGACAACAAAGCATGAGGATCTATTGAGGTTTCAAAACGCGCTACAGCATTTATATAATCAGGCTGATTTTGAGGACCATGCGGTTTACTACGATAAAAATGAGAAAGACTTAAATGAGTGATAGCTTGAGAGGCACGCAACGAATCAACTGCATTATCTAAGTAGGCAATTGAGTCTCCAAGATTACTCCCCAACCCTATATAGCAAATAGACATAGATGTTAAATTATTAGTGTCTTCTGCGACGACCAGAACGGTTGCGACGCGGTGAACCTTTAGCCTTATTGCACATCGCTAACTTTTCTTCTTCATCAACTTCTTGAAACAGCGTCCACCACTCACAGTTTTCTTGAACTGGCTCTCCTGATAATGCCCGCAAGCACATAAAATCATAAGCCGCACGAAAACGTTTATTATTGAGAAAATTCATCGAACGACGACAAGCCTTAAACTGAAAACGCCCCTGCATTGTCCATATTTCACGTGTCACATTACTAAAACGGCGTGGAATAGCGATACTTTTAACTTGAAGCCCTAGCGCATCAGAAGCTGCTAAGTGTACTGATTGCAAATCAGGATTTCCTGCTTTACGGTAAAATTCAGTCCCTTGTTGTACTTGATACCACAACATAACCGCGAATAAAAAAGCAGGTGTGACAGGCTTTCCTGAGCGAATACGTTTATCGGTATTACCTAAAGCGGCTCGAACTAAGGTATCAAATCGACCTGTTTTATCATCTGCAAAACTTTGTTCTGCGAGTGGGAATAAACAGGAAAATAACTGGTATTGACGAAGCAAATCAAGGGTGACTAATGCTTGTCCACTATGAAAGAGCTTTAATGTTTCATCAAATAAACGTGCGGGTGCAATTTGTGATAACAACTCAGACATTTCACAAATAGGGGCTTCTGTTTCTGGGTCTAGCGTAAAACCTAGCTTCGCCATAAAACGAATACCACGCAGCATTCTAACAGGATCTTCTCGGTAACGAACTTCTGGGTCACCGATTAAGCGTAGCTGTCGTGATTTTATGTCTTGCATACCATCAACAAAATCAAGTACATCACCTGATTTTAGATCATAAAATAATGCATTAATGGTGAAATCACGTCTTACCGCATCTTCAGCAACGTTACCATATACATTATCATGGATGATACGCCCATCAGTGCTAACCTGTCCCTTGTCACTTTTATCATGGGGAGCTCGAAAAGTAGCTACTTCAAGAAACTCACGTCCAAAATGGACATGTGCTAAGCGAAAACGTCGCCCTATAATACGAGTTGAGGGTAATACTTGCTTGATTTGCTCTGGATGAGCATTAGTCGCAATATCAAAATCTTTAGGTTGTTTATTTAACAGTAAATCACGAACAGCACCACCCACTAAATAGGCTTCATAACCTGCTTTAGTCAAAGCATTTAAAATGGTACGTGCTTTTTTACATATCTGCCTTTCGGTGATTCCATGTTCTAAAAATGGAATACGCACAACATCCTTCATCGAACAACCTTGCGGGGTAAATTCCGTTCAAATATCAAGCCCATTATTAAAAACATCCTATGTAAAACAAGAGATTCAAGCAATGCGAGTCCTTAAATATTATTGATAGCTTTACTCAAAGTAAGTCCGAGCATACTAACATGAAGTGCTATTGCGTGGTAGCTGAGATACTGCAAACAATCAAGCTTATAATTCCATCTAATTAGATATAAACACCTTAGGCTGAAAATAAATTATCATTGGATATTAGTGACTTAGCCATGACAATCGCATCTTCACGCCCCTTTTCAGCGGGGTAATATTTTTTCCTACGTCCTATTTCATTATAACCACTGGACTCATAAAGATGTATAGCGACTACATTCGACACTCGAACTTCCAAAAAACAGGTTTCCGCACGATACTGCTTTACAATCCACTCAGCTTCTTCTAAAAGTTTTCTACCCCAGCCTTGTCCTTGCAAGTCAGGGTGAACACATAAATTTAAAATATGCGCCTCTCCTGCCGCCGAGGAGCTAATTAAATACCCACTAAAAACACCTTCAAGCTCAAAGACCCAACAGCTATAACTTGGCTTAGCCAAACAATCTTCAAATAATTTTTGCGACCATGGAAAAGGATACGCCATAGTTTCGACTAACATCACATCATCTAAGTCAGATGCGGTCATTTTACGAAAATATTGCAGTCCTTTTCTCATTTAAAATGATTGACCCATTTTATTCATTAAAGACTGGGCTAATTTCAAATCTTCCCACGATTTATATTTATCACGCGGTTGACGTAATAAATAGGCAGGATGATAGGTAACGACGACGGGTGTATTCAAACCAAATATTTTATGTGGTCGCCCTCTTAATCGGGCTAATGGCTCTTTTGTCTCTAATAAATGTTGCGTAGCAATTCTACCCACAATTAAAATCAGTGATGGCTTTACCAGATCAATTTGTCGCTTTAGATAAGCAACACAAGCAGAAAACTCCTCTTTTCTAGGATCACGATTATTGGATGGACGACATTTGAGGGTATTTGTGAGATAAACAGCGGTGCGATCTAGCCCCACAGCCATCAGCATATTATCTAATAAAATACCCGATCTATCCGTAAATGCACGACCTTGAAGATCATCCTCCTCTTTGGGCGCATCACCTATAATCATCCACTTCGCATTAACAATCCCTTCACCAAAGACAGTTTGCGTTCTTACGCCGTGCAAATCACATTGTTTGCAGGCAATAACTGCAGATTGTAGCTGCTGCCAGTCCAATGAGGTGCAATCTGTATATATTTTTACGGACGGTTTTTCTGCTACTACATCAACTAATGGTTTAGGGGGTGTTTTTGCAGGTAATTCATCCCCCTTATGAGATAAAGAGGATGATGCTTTTGCGACATGAGAAATAGTCGTAGGCGATGTCTGTTTATTATTTACAGAAGATGGAGAAGGGATTTTGAATTCAGAAGCCTGATTAGTGACAACTTTCGTATCAAGCTCAAATAGACTGGCATCAACCGCATCACGGGAAACCCATACAGGTATTCCCATGGCTTTCAAATACGAAAGTTGCTGTTGAGTTACTGCCATTTAAACGTCCTAATATTACACTCCAGTATGCTGAGGATGCTCTCTATCGAGTGTAATAGAAAGCTTATTTAAAGCATCTAAATATGCCTTAGCAGATGCGATAACAATATCGGTATCTGCTCCCGTACCATAAACTAAACGCCCGTCTTTTTCTAAGCGAACATTTACCTCGCCCTGAGAATCCGTGCCACTGGTGACATTATTAACCGAATAAAGCTCTAACACACCAACATCTGTCACGATACTTTTAATTGCCGAGTAAACCGCATCAACAGAGCCACCACCATCCGCTTCGCCTGTCACCTCTTCACCATCAATCGTAATAACCACTTTAGCATGCGGTGTTTCACCCGTTTCTGAGCATACCCATGATGAAATTAATTCATATTTTACATTTGAGCTTGTTGATAAAGACTCATTAGCAACAACGATCAAGTCTTCATCGTAGATCTCATGCTTAAGGTCTGCTAGTGCTTTATAACGATCAAAAATAGTGTTCAAGGCACTTTCACTTTCAATCTCTATACCCAACTCAACTAAACGTGCCTTTACCGCAGATCTGCCTGAATGCTTACCTAAAATAAGCTTATTATCCGACCACCCAACATCTTGCGCACGCATAATTTCGTAGGTTTCACGAGATTTCAAAATACCATCTTGATGAATACCTGACTCATGTGCAAAGGCATTTTTACCAACAATCGCTTTATTTGGCTGAACAGGAAAGCCTGTCACCGCCGATACTAAATTAGAGGCAGGAACAATGATACGCGTATCGATATTAGTATCACAGGAAAAAACATCCTGACGTGTACGGACTGCCATAACGACCTCTTCTAAAGAGGCATTACCTGCTCTCTCGCCTAAGCCATTGATCGTACATTCAACTTGGCGCGCACCATTAAGCACAGCCGCAAGTGAGTTACCCACCGCCAAACCTAAATCATTATGACAATGCACTGAAAAAATTGCCTTATCTGAATTAGGCACACGTTCGATAATCTGACGTATGGTTTCACCAAACTGATGCGGGATATTGTACCCCACTGTATCAGGAATATTAATGGTTGACGCTCCCGCATCGATTGCAGCTTCCACCACGCGACAAAGAAAGTCCAATTCTGAACGCCCCGCATCTTCTGCCGAAAATTCCACATCATCAGTATATTGACGCGCCCTCTTAACCGCATGAACAGCTTGTTCAAGCACCTGATCAGGCTCCATACGCAATTTTGCTTTCATGTGGATAGGCGAGGTTGCGATAAAAGTATGAATACGACCTGACTCAGCGGATTTAATCGCCTCACCCGCCCTATCAATATCTTTATCTAAGGCGCGCGCTAGACCACAAACCGTACTTGTTTTTACGGCGGTTGCAACCGCCTTTACCGACTCAAAATCACCGACACTCGCAATAGGAAAACCAGCCTCGATAATATCAACATTCATTTGTTCTAATAATTTAGCAATACGGACTTTTTCATCGCGCGTCATCGATGCGCCAGGACTTTGCTCGCCATCACGCAAGGTTGTATCAAATATAATTAAACGATCATCAGACATTATTCTACTCCATTACTTGTATGCTTTTAGACACTAATAAAGCGATACAAGAAAGCTATTCATAGCCATCATTTGCACATGCAAATTGACATATCTATAAATATTAAAAAATTTAGGGGTGTACATTTCACCTTGTCAGGTTCATATAATTCAAGTTAGCTGCCCTAAGGCAGAAGTAGAACTAGCGAGGACGCTAAGAGAAATGTATGTTTAGGCAGGAGATAACCTGAATGCTGAGCATTCACCATAGCAGTATCTATGTGGTTATTTGAAATCATGGGCGTAAAACTACCTAAAAAGCATTTTAGCTTCAAGCTTTAATTATGAGTTTTTTGCTTAATTTATTTTTTACAGAAAAGTTGTGCTTACCATATTTTTTTCAGAGGATGTCCACACCCTCCTTTGAAAAATATTTAAGACTACTTTTTTGATGACTGCTTAGCTTTTGATGTTTTTCCTATCAACCACATAACAGGACCTGAAAAAGCGTAAGTCAAAAACACACCAAACAGTACTTTAGGCGGATCTATTGCTGTTAAAGCAAACACCAACACCACCACTAAAATAAACAAGTGGGGTACTTTGCTACGAAAATCAAAATCTTTAAAGCTATTAAATTTTACATTACTGACCATCAGCAAGCCTGCAAACAAGGTCATCAATAAGGCGGGGATTTGTATCGACTTACCTGATACATCTAAGTCTTGGAAAACCCACACCATTCCCACCATAATAGCAGCAGCAGCAGGGCTTGCGAGACCGATAAAATAGCGTTTATCGACCTCTTCGATCTGCACATTAAAACGTGCTAAACGTAAGGCGGCACAGGCAACGTAAATAAATGCCGCCATCCAACCCAGTTTACCCCAAGCCGCTCCGACTGTATTCATATGTACTAACGCCCACTGGTACATAATCAAACTGGGTGCTAAACCAAAAGACACTAAATCTGCCAGACTATCGTACTGAGCACCAAACTCAGACTGTGTATTTGTCCAACGCGCAACGCGTCCATCGAGACCATCCAGAATCATTGCGATAAACACAGCAATGGCGGCGACCTCAAATTTTCCGTTGATGGCGGCAACGATTGCATAAAACCCACTAAACAAACCTGCTGTCGTGAAAAGATTGGGCAAAAGATAAATGCCTTTGTGCGGAGTATTTTTATCAGTATTCATAATCCATTAATATCATATTTTTAGACAAAAAAAAACGAGCCAATTGGCTCGTTAAGTGTAGACAGTAAAACTATTTTTATTGTTGTTAGCGGGGTCTATTATAATGCCTATATACTTAGCCATAGCTGAACAGACAAAAAGTATTACCTTATGGGTAGAGAAAAGGAATTTTTGTTGAATACAAATAGATAAACTTGCAAAAAATCTCATTAAACCTATGATGCATAGCCTTAAAAACTTGCAACAAGGTAAAATTTATGACAGCCAGTACCTACGATATCGAAAATGTAGAAGCCTTATCCCAACAAATAAGACTTGCAGGAGATTTACTCGGAGAGGTACTACAAGAGCAGTCAGGAGATGAATTATTCAACACAGTAGAGCATTTGCGTAAAGGCTATATCAAGCTTACAAACAATGATGACGATGCCGAAAGACAGGCGTTGATGGCGTATATTGAAGGTCTTGATGGCGAGCTATTAGACAATGTAACCCGCGCATTTAATGTTTTCTACATGCTATCCAATATCGTAGAAGAAGATTTTTTACACCGTGAACGTCGTAGCCTTTACAACAAAGGCAGCAAAAAACTCTGGCAAGGATCTTTTTTAAGAACCGTCTCCGAATTAAAAGACGAAGGGATTAGCGCAGACGAAGCACAAGAAATTATCAACCACCTACGCTACTCCCCTGTTTTTACCGCACACCCAACAGAAGCGCGTAGACGCACGATTATGACCTTGCAGCGTCAAATCTTTACTCTAATAGACCAACTGCAACACCCCAGTATATCGAATGATGAATCACAGACCTTACTACGTCAGCTAAAGGCGCAAATACAAATTTTGTGGAAAAGCAGCGACGTTAGAAACAGCAAACCCAGTGTTGAAGACGAAGTGCGCTATGGTCTGTTCTATTTTGATGCCAGCCTCTTTAAAGCCATCCCTATGGTATACCGCTATTTTGAGCGTGCTACCCGCAAAGTTTATGGCGACGACGCAATTAGCATTCCCACCGTGCTACGTTTTGGCTCATGGATAGGCGGTGACCGCGACGGCAACCCGTTTGTTACTCCAGACGTGACACGTCGTGCAATACGTTTACACATGCAACAAGCACTGACAGAGTATAAAAAACGCACTAAGAAATTACGCAAAGTGCTCTCTCACAGCACCAATTATATCACCCCAAGCCCTGAATTTACTCGCTCTTTAGACGCTGACAACCAAGCATTTGCCAGCAAAGTCTTTACAACAAACCCTGATCTTTATCAAAAAGAGCCTTATCGTCGTAAATTACAAATTATTCAATACCGCCTAAAACAAAATTTACGCTTAGTACAACAACGCATAGACGGTAAATCTAGCAGTAAAAGTAAATCACGCATTGCTTATAAAAATGTAGCTGACTTCCTCACCGACCTTCATCTTATCAGTGACTCTTTATACAGCCATAACGATGGCAATATTGCACGCCATGAGCTAAAAGATTTAATTCGACTCGCAGAAACCTGTGGCTTCTCCTTAGTTGAATTAGATATTCGCCAAGAATCCAATATTCATAGCGATGCGGTCAGCGAAGTACTACAACAATTTACACCTGATATTGACTACAACACATTAGACGAAGCAGACCGTCTTAGCTTACTCAGTGAGTTAATTGAACGTAAAAATCTTCCAAAAGCCAACATCACCGCGCTCACCGCAAAATCGGAAGAGACCCTTGCCGTGTTCGATACCATGGTAGACATGCGCAAAGAAACAGGTGACGCTATTTTTGGCACTTACGTTATCTCCATGACGCACACCGCGAGTCACATACTCGAAGTAATGTTTTTAGCACGTTTAGCGGGGCTTGCGGGTAAAGATGCGGAGGGTAATTATTTCTGCCATATCGAAATTTCACCTCTGTTTGAAACCATCGAAGACTTACAACACATCGTCCCTGTCCTCAGTAAAGTACTAGAGAACCCAACTTACAAAGCCCTACTTGCCGCTTCTGGCAATCTTCAAGAAGTCATGCTCGGCTATTCTGACTCCTGTAAAGATGGCGGCATATTAGCCTCACAATGGAATCTCTACCGCGCACAAAATCAAGTGATCGAACTCACCAATAAATACGGTGTTGATTGTCGTTTATTCCACGGACGTGGCGGTACAGTAGGACGTGGCGGTGGACCAACCCACGAAGCTATTTTGTCGCAACCCCCTAACACCATCAACGGACAAATCAAATTTACCGAACAAGGTGAAGTGCTATCGAATAAATACAGCAATATCGAAACAGCCGTTTACGAGCTAGGTGTAGGTATCACAGGCTTACTAAAAGGCAGCAAATCTATCGTCAAAAAACATCAAGGCTTTAAGGATGATTACCTCAATGGCATGTCAGAAATTGCCCGCCTTGGCGAAGAAAGCTACCGTGACCTCACCGACTTTACCGAAGGTTTCCAAGATTACTTCTACGAAAACACCCCAGTACAAGAAATTGGACAACTCAATATCGGCTCACGCCCTTCACACCGCAAACAAGTCGTGCGCTCAAAAAGCTCTATTCGCGCCATTCCGTGGGTCTTTGGCTGGGCGCAAGCGCGTCACACCCTACCCGCTTGGTACGGCATTGGTAGCGCACTAAAAGGCTTTAAAGAAGAACACGGCATAGAAATATTGCAAGAAATGTATCAACAATGGCCCTTCTTCCGCGCCTTATTAAGCAATGTACAAATGGCACTGTTCAAAGCACGTATGGACACCGCAAAAGAGTATTCTAGTCTGTGGAGCGACCAAGCACTTTCCGCAAAAATCTTCAATAAAATCAAAAATGAATACGAACAAACCGTGCATTGCGTAAAAGAAATCGCAGGCTTAGATAAGTTAATGGATGAAACGCCCTTACTGCAATATTCACTTGAACGCCGTGAACCATACCTAGACCCATTAAACCACGTACAAATCACCCTATTACGCCGTCATAGAGAGTATTTAGCAGAACATAGTGATGCAGAAGAATCACCCTATTTGGATGGTTTATTATTGACGATTAATGCGATAGCGGCTGGCATGCGTAATACAGGATAAAAAATCACCGTAGAGACAAGGCATGCCTTGTCTCTACAATCTACATGAGGACAGGCTAAACATATAGTAAACTATCCGCACCCTTCGACAAGCTCAGGGAGCTAGTTCCCTGAGCTTGTCGAAGGGTGCGGATAT
>QOAQ01000032.1 GCA_003972955.1 Aquificaceae bacterium | reverse complement strand
CCAAGCTATAATTTAATAGCTACCCCATCACATTGTTTTGATAGGGTAGCTTTTCCGAGAACTAATCAACAATAATCCGCGCACCTGTTTTCTGAATATCACGATTATTATGATGCTTCATGGTCTCAAAAAATTGTTTGATCTGATCTTTAGAAGCAGTCATGGGCTTCTTTAACACCATCCACTTAACCCCTTCGGTACAAGGTGGCGTTGTAAATGAGCCATTAAAACGATAATAATCTTTATCTTCAGGCATTAGTTTTGGATAACTAAGATTTTCATCAAGCTCTGCTGTTTTTCTTTCCTCTTTTGGCATTTTTTCCCAAATACTTTTTAGTATTGGATTTTCATCGCCCTCTTCAAACATCACTGCGACAACCGCATACGTATTTGTTTTTGCATCACGATGTACAAAATGCGCTTCTAATGGAAAGCTTTTTCCATCAATCGTATTTTCACTTGGTGTATGGAAGTGAAATTGTTTCAAATCAAACGTTTGACCTTCGACCTCGATACGACTTCCTTCTGCTATATCAACTTGAATCGTATGTCCGTTATTAATAACTTTGCGTACTTTTCCTGTGTAGCTAAATTTAATACTCGGTAGCTCAACATCAAAATTACTTTTAATATTAATCGGCGACTGGTTTACTCCACTACCACATAGCTTAAATTTTTCAGACAATTCTGCCCAATGCTGAGGTGATGCTTCTCCTTCATAGCCCCAATGAGCAGCAGTATGATTTTCTGCCTTATGTCCACCTGCTTGAGGCTCTTCTGCATTTGCAAAAGTAGTAGAAGCAAGCAATACCGCACCAAACAATACCCTTTTCATAATATTATAATTCCCTTATTTAGATTAATAAAAGAGCAGAGTATATAAGGTTAAAATCCTTACATCTACGATTTCAGGAATTCTACATAGGAATTAATATTACAAGGAAGCCAGCAAACTTAGTTTTTAAGAAACCTCTTGCTCCTTAGACTGTAGCTTGTTTAATTGCTGAACAGCTTGTTCGAGTGAGCTTTTTTGCAGTAATATTTTTAATTCTAATTCATTATTTTTATTTTCTATTTCAGACATTTTTTTTACTTTATCTGCATAGTTTTTTCTTTCATTATCAACCGAGGTGTAATTTTCTTGCCACTTCTGATCTAGCTCTTGTAGCTTTTTCTTGCCATCATCACGTAATAGCCAACCTGTAATCCCCGCAATACAAGCTGTTATGAATAGATAACCCCAAATTTGAGCAATTAAATAAGTCATTCAAACCTCAATACTGTTCTCTCATTGTTATTTCAATACGACGATTTTTAGCTCGTCCCCTTTTTGTTCTATTACTTGCTATGGGTTTACTAGCGCCATGCCCTAATGCCTCTAGTCGATTTAACCCAATATGTTTACTAGCAAGATATTTAACAACTGTGAAAGCTCGTCCATAGCTTAGCTTTTCATTTTTCTCCGCATTACCAATAGAATCTGTGTGACCATGAATTTGTAGATTAAAATCATCACACCTTTTTGCAATAGCTGCTATTTTATTCAACACGCGATAACTTGAGCGTGTCACTATCGTGCTACCCGTTTTAAAGCGAATTGAAGAAACAGCAATTCGTCTTAAATCAGCGCGACACTTTTTAGCTCTTTTTATATCTGCTTCTGTTTTTTGCCTAAAGGGCTTATTACGAGGTGCTCGAATCATCGGAAGACTCGTTGACCTAACTGGCTTAACGACCCACCGTTCATTTATTCGTTGTTTAAAGTTATTACTACTAATATTGGCAGGAAAAGTTCCTTTAAGCATAAAGTTGAACTGGCTAAACTCAACAGAACCCTTTTTAAGTTGACCTAATTGTTGCATAACAAGTTCAAAAGATTGTCCAACAAAATCGGGGGTCATCACATTTTTTATTTGTATCTGATCCGTTACACTGTTTCGCCCATACTGCTGTACCGCTGAGTCTACGATGAGTTTATGCGAATTTTTATTCAACACACCTGTCAGAATAATTTTTTTCTGCTCTGACTTGTGGACATGCAAATTATAATCAAAGCCATCCTTTCTTGATGCCAACACAGGCTTTGCGACGGTGAGTTGATTATCAATAGAACCGTAGCCTTCAACACGCACCATTTTTTCAGCCATTTCCATTGCATCATGATTAGGCGCGACACCGACTAGCGTAATATTACGACCACTTACCTTTGCCTTTACCCATGACATACCCGCACGCTGAAACCTTGCTTGAGCACGAGCAGCAATATCTTTTTCGATGGCAACAGGTACCTTTTTTATATATGTACTGTAAAAAGCGATCAATGCTATTGCAACTAAAGCGAATAACACTAGAAGTGGTTTTCTCATCATATTTCCGAAACATGTTTTATAATCCTGAATCTGTGAGCTTACTACGGTATGAGCCACAAGCTATTGATTCTACAGTGAAAACAATATCTTGCCCCTCATCTCCATATTAACCTCACAGACTCAGGATAATGTTTAAATTATTTTTATATTTAGAAGACTTTAATGTAAACCTGAGACTCCTTCGAGCAAAGACCTCACTTAAAGTCAATGATACTGCTACATTTTTTCCAATAGTCAGTTATTTTTAATACTATATCTTTTTTATTTTTTTTTGCATTAGTTTTTTCTATTTTCTAAGTTAATAAAGACTATCAGCACCTAAATACGAGTAATCTATAGTCTTTCATATATTAAATTTCCATTCCCTTCGACTCCGCTCAGGGTACTAGTACTCCAGCAACATTGTTGGAGTACTAGCTCCCTGAGCGGAGTCGAAGGGACGTTATTTAAGTGAATGTCTATAATACTAAAGAGCTGCCCAGCAACCACTCCATATTATTGCTAATTGCAACCTTAATATTTGCTATACTTCACAGCCAAATTTTCACCCTCATTAGCTTCGAGTCGTACACTATGACGAATCCTCATCAATTTTTAAAAGATCAAATTAGTGATCTCGACCACGTTTTACCTATCCAAGCGCCATTAAGTGATTTTGTGCATTTTAATCCGTTAATGAATTATGAATCGATTCATTTTGCTGAAGCGCAACGTAAGGTATATCAACAAACAGGGGCGCTTTGTTATCTCTCTGCTGAGGAATACCGTGAGAATTTTCGGCAGGGGCGTATTACACGTGAGGATTTATGTACTGTTTTAAACAATAACGATGATTTTGTGAGCGACGAGATATTTTTTAGTATTGGAAAGCGTCTCTTTACAAACCAAGATATTTATCTCACTGCCCTCACCCAGAACATCAAAGATATTAGCTATCATAAGTTGCTATGGAACATTGAGGCGGATAATGCACTGCAAAAATTTCAATCGGACGTGCCTGAAGAGACTATACAAAAACTCTTATTATCTGCACAAAAAAATAAGGATCAACAGTCTGAGAAGCAGATATTATCTGCATTATGGACGTGCTGTTTAGCACATTTTAATGTTGAGGGTGAGCCAAAACATCTGCATGAATTTATTGATTTATCACTGCTACAAATTTGGCAACGTATCGAAGAAAAAATTCAAATAGATGGTGAAACAGTCACCACTAAAAAGCTTATTTTTAAAAAAAGTAACAAGATAAAACGTAAATTGTTTTCTCAGCTTGGTAAAACAATGACCTTACGTGGCTTGCTTAAACACCTAACCGATACCGATATTCTTGAGCAAATACAGCCAACATTAATTCGTCAACTTTCAGCATGGTTAGATTTAGGGGTTAGCACACAAAAGGATGCCTGCAAACAGGGCTTCTATGCTTATTGGAAAGAAACGGCATTAAAAGACATTAACCCATACCTTGATGGCTTGCTTACATGGTACGACTACGTTGCGTCTTTGCCTGATGATCCTTTGGAAACGATTGAAACAGAGTTAATGCGTATCGGTATTCCACAGAAAAATTGGAATAATTACCTCAAATGTCTCGCATTAGAAATGCCGGGCTGGTCGGGTATGTTTAACTGGCGTGAAAAAAACAAACATTATAATGGCATTACAACACCCGTTAAAATGGCAGATTACCTCGCGGTGCGCCTTACCTTAGAGCATTTATTTTGTCGCCATCTTAGCCGAGAACACTGGCAGATTGATGCAACCTTACCCGATCTGCGTGGTTATTTTTTGCATAATACTGATGAGTTTTTTGTGCGACATCATACTTATAACGAAGAATTGCCCGAGTATTTGCAAAGTATCTCCGACCAATTACTCGCTTCTAATAAAGGTGGCATTTCTAAAAGCAAGTGGCATGAGCTTTCTCATTTAATGCTAACGTGGTTACTTATCAGCGAATATATTATTGATACCAAAGCCTATACGAATGCATGGCGATTATTTCACAGCGCACAGCATTTGGGTTTATGCGCCAGTGATATTGCGTCATTAGAAAAGTCACAGGTCGAAAAACTCCTTGCTGTATTACATGAATTAGACGACCCAAATACCAGTGGTTATTTATGGCTACAAGCCTATGAGCACAATTATAACAATGCAGTTTTAAATGCTTTAATCGAAAACCATGACCAAGGAAGTTGGCCTGATCGTGACAACAAACGCCCTAGAGCGCAGCTTATTTTTTGCATGGATGACCGTGAAGAGAGTATTCGCCGTCATATAGAAGAAGTCGCTCCCGATGTGGAAACTATTGGCGCAGCGGGTGTGTTTGGTTTACCGAACAACTGGAAAACCATTTCTGCAAAGAAACCAATCAAGTTAGCGCAGCCTATTGTCACCGCTGTGCATCAGTTTAATGAAGTTGCCGATAAAACAGTTGATAAAAATACCCTTAGAAAATACCAAGACAGGCAATCTAGTCTCGATAATATCAAGTCATTAAAATCACATGGTATGCGTCAAAGCCTATTTAACACCGCGCTTTTTTTGCCCGTTGCAGCAAGTTTCGGCTTGTTTGAGTTATTTGGACGAAGCTTTTTTCCTGCTCGTTATCAACATATTCATCATGCTATTGCAAAAACAATCTACCGCCCACTAAAAACACGGGTGGATTCAACAGCAACCAAAGTGTTAGCAACACCAACCTTAGAAAAAAATCAAATAGGATTAAGCGAAGAAGAAAAAGTTGAAAAAGTAGCTGCTTATTTAAAACTCACAGGTTTCACTAAAGGCTTTGCTCCACTGGTTGTATTGATGGCGCATAGTGCAAATCATACGAATAATCCGCATATTCTTGCCTATGGTTGTGGCGCATGCAGTGGACGTTTTGGCGCCCCTAATGCGCGGGCATTTGTAGACATTGCGAATACCCCCGAAATACGTCAACAGCTTGCCGAAAAGCACGATATTAAACTGCCTGATGATTGTTGGTTTGTAGCAGGAGAGCATGAAACGACGGGCGATTATATTGAGTATTTTGATACAGACTTGATTCCAGAAACTCATATTGAAGCGTTTCAACAATTACAAAAAGACATTGCTAAAGCGAATCAATATCACGCCCAAGAACGCTGTCGAAAATTTGCCTCTGCTCCTAAAACATCAGCTGAAAAATCTCATTTACACGTACAAGGGCGCGCCGCTGCACCTAGTCAAATACGCGCAGAGTTAGGTCATCAAGGCTGTGCCGTTGCCTTTATTGGCAGACGCTCGATGAATCAAGGCGTATTTTGGGATCGTCGCCCATTTTTAGTATCTTACGACCCTTTTAATGATCCTGATGGGAAAATGCTCGAAGCGCAACTCATGGGTAATGGCATAGTGGGTGTAGGCATCGCTTTTGACTACTACTACTCCCGCATCCAAAACGGCTATTTAGGCTCAGGCAATAAAGCCACTCATAATATCGCAGGATTGTTTGGTGTCATGGATGGATCAAGTAGTGATTTACAAACAGGCTTAGCCACTCAAATGACCGAACTTCATGAACCTATGCGTTTATTAGTGGTACTAGAAGCAGAGTTAAAGACGGTGGAGAGTATTTATCATCGCCAGCCTGAGATTCGTAATTTAGTAGATAATGAATGGCTGAATCTTGCCGTCAAAAATCCTCAGACCGCAGAAATTCATCAATTTAAAGTCGGCACAGGGTTTATACTATGGGATGGAAAAAGAGAACCATTAGCTGAGTTGCGACAATCACAAAATGAATATGCGAATAAGGCGGGGTACATACCCCCTACGCGGATTATTGTTTAAAAAAACACGACATTATTTTTTTACAAACGCTTTTAAATTAACTAAGCTTCTACAGTTGACCAATTAGCTCAAGATACCAATACAAAAAATGAATAAACATGAAAAAGACCTGCTAAGCCTCTTCGAAATTAACCCTCTTCAATTAAACAGTTTTTTTGGTGCAGCCACAGTAAAACGCGGCATAGCTTACTATAAACAAAAAAAGGTATTGGCGATTACAGAAGTATCCGAGTCTGAAGACGATGAGACAATGATCATATCAGGTAGTGTGTCAGGCTCAGGGCGCAATAACTACAAAACTAACCTCCACATTAGTCCTGATATTTTTGGCACCACTATTTCATCGACCTGCTCATGCCCTGTTTATACTGATTGTAAACATGGTATTGCGTTATTATTCTCTTTTCTGGAAATGGCAAACCAGCAAGCAGAGACAGATGGAATGTTAGGCACAAATGACTCAGCCTATGAAAATGATGAAACTGATAATTGGTTAGACTTTATTGAAAATAATGAACAAATAGCACAACAAAAAAACTCCTCCAACCCACAAGCAATCATACCCGACGCAGCAGCAAAAACACCTCATGTTATTTACTTATTAAAGATAAAAGTACCTCGTTATGAAAGCGACCAATCAGGTTTATATGTTAATGTTGTTAAAGCTCGCCTACTTAAAAAAGGTGGCTATGGCAAAGAGTATCAACTACGCTATTTTTCTGATGTAGATACCGACAACTCACATAGCCTATATTGTGAAACCTTAGATGAAGAAATTGTCAATGCCCTTAAGGCTGCTCCCTCAGAGTATTCATCTTTTGGTTATTATGGCTCAGGACCTTCTCTTGATGATGACCTTTACCTCAAGGGTGAATTAGGCACATTAACTCTGAAAAAAATACTACAAACCGGGCGAGCTTTCTGGGAAACACAAAAGTCATCACCTTTAACACAAGGTCACCCACGCAATATGACTATTACATGGGCAGACCAAGGCGAGCATTTAACGCCTAAAATAAGCAGTGACCCTAAAGTTCATGTTATCTTTCAACTTGAAGATCTCCATTATATTGATACTAAACAGTCTCAATGTGGCTTGCTAACGCACGAATCCCTTAGTAGTAAGCAAATCCTCTATTTTCTTGCTGCACCTCCTATCCCCAAAGAAAAGGCGCAAGCAGTCAGTGAGCGTTTGTTACATATTCTACCTGAATCTGAAGTACCTTTACCTAGCCCTATTGATATTGAAACCATTGAGATTAAAGATACTGCTCCCATTTTTTATCTCAAATTACATGCTAGTCCTGTGTCAATGCCCGACGGTACAAGCAACTTAGTTCACATAGCCAGTTTATCGTTTAAGTATGATGGCATTGAGTGCAAACCCGAACGTGACTTTGAGCTTGAAAAGCCGATTAGCATCATCATAAAAGAATCGACCCGCTATAAAATTCATCGTCAAAACGAAGTAGAAAAACAAGCAGTAGAACGCTTATTTCAACAAGGATTTCACTCGCTTGCCCCTGATAAATCACCGTTTGGTGTGTTAGATATGATTATCTCTAGCGCAACACTTTCAGAAAGTGTGATGAAGTGGGATGATTTTCGTCAGAATGAAGTGCCACAACTAGAGAAAGAAGGCTGGAAAATAAGCATCGAAGATAGCTTCTCGCTAGAAGTCGAATCTATTGACGACTGGCATGCAGAGCTAGAAGAATCTGAAAATGGTGACTGGTTTGAAATGACATTAGGCTTCGAGCTAGACGGAAAGCCTATTAATATGCTCCCCCTCATTATTGATTTATTAGCAAGTAGCCCAAGCACCGATGCTTTACATCAATCACTAAAAGAAAAAGAATATCAGCTTTTGCAAATGGGTGATTATCAATGGGTAAAAATCCCCACAGAGCGCATTTTATTGATACTCGACACGGTCGTCGAACTCTATGATACAGGCTCTTTAAATAAAGACGGTAATTTAGAATTTTCTAAACATGCCGCCTTACATTATGGTGACTTGCTTAACGATCCTCAATTAAAGTGGAAAGGTGCTGAAGAGCTTAAAGCCCTTAATAATAAATTACGTGACTTCTCGGGCATCAAAAAAATCGAGAAACCCGCAGGTTTACAAGCCGAGTTACGCGAGTATCAAGCAGAAGGTTTTAATTGGCTACAATTTTTACGTGACTACCAGCTCAATGGCGTACTTGCCGATGATATGGGCTTGGGTAAAACCGTACAAGCACTAAGCAACTTACTCGCAGAAAAAGAAGCAGGTCGTGCCACGTTACCTAGCTTAGTTATCGCCCCCACTAGCTTAATGAGTAACTGGCGACGTGAGGCGGAAAAATTCACCCCAGAACTTCGTGTGCTGATTCTGCAAGGTCCAAATCGTAAAGAACATTTCCCTCACATTCTTGATTACGATCTCGTCCTCACCACCTACCCCTTAATGGTGCGCGACACTGATTTTTATAAAGAACAAAGCTTTCACTATTTAATTTTAGATGAAGCTCAGGCAATTAAAAACGCCAAATCAAAAACCACGCAAATTATCTACACTTTAAAAGCCAATCATCGCCTGTGTTTGACAGGTACGCCAATAGAAAATCATCTCGGTGAACTTTGGTCGATGTTTCACTTCTTAATGCCCGGTTATTTAGGTACACAAGAACGCTTTACCCGCCTATTTAGAACCCCCATAGAAAAACATGGCGATGATACGCGGGGAGCACAGCTGCGCAAACGTGTCGAACCTTTTATGTTGCGTCGCACAAAAGACCTCGTGGCAAAAGACTTGCCACAAAAAACAGAAATGATCCGCTCCGTTGCTCTCAAGGGAAAACAACGCGACCTTTACGAAACAGTACGCTTGGCAATGGATAAAAAAGTCCGTGATGAAATCAGTAAAAAAGGACTTGCACGTAGCCACATTATGATTTTGGATGCACTACTCAAACTACGTCAAGTCTGTTGCGACCCACAACTGGTAA
Organism: Aquificaceae bacterium; assembly: GCA_003972955.1. Taxonomy (GTDB): domain Bacteria; phylum Pseudomonadota; class Gammaproteobacteria; order Thiotrichales; family Thiotrichaceae; genus JAGLBW01. The sequence goes on along the minus strand of QOAQ01000032.1, from coordinate 3,870 downwards.
AATTAGCCAAAGCAAAAAAAGTAAAGCAGTCGGCTAAATTAGAATTATTGATGGATATGGTGCCAGAAATGGTAGAAGAAGGACGCAAGATACTTATCTTCTCTCAATTCACCACCATGCTCAGTATCATCGAAAAAGAACTCACTAAACATAAAATAAGCTACAGCAAACTCACAGGTCAAACCCGTAAACGCGAAGAAGCCATTAATGCCTTCCAAGAAGGTGACGCTAAAGTCTTTTTAATCAGCCTAAAAGCAGGTGGCGTAGGTTTAAACCTCACCGCAGCCGACACCGTTATTCATTATGACCCATGGTGGAATCCCGCCGTAGAACGACAGGCAACCGATAGAGCCTATCGCATCGGACAAGACAAACCCGTGTTTGTATACAAGCTACTGACAGAAGAAACCGTCGAAGAAAAAATCTTAAAATTACAAGAGAAAAAACAACAACTAGCCGATGCCGTTTATGGTGGGAAAAACAAGAAAGGTTTAGCCTTTGGTCAAAATGAATTAATGGATTTATTAAAGCCTTTGGAGTAATAAAAAGTTGGCACTTTTAGTGAGTACTAGGAGGCTGAAAACGCTCATGCAGAATTAGCAATAAGTCCTTATGCTCCGATACCAAAGGACTTATCACAATAGTAAAGTCTGGATATTTCCGCATAACTTTCTCACAAATTTGCTGAATATCTCCCCCCTTACCCGCATGGCGACCTGCTAAAAAAAAGAGTAGCGTGACTATTGCGGTGCTTTCACCAGAGGCTGCTTTTTTCATTAGCCAGTCTTCGAGTAAAATTCCATTGAAATCATATTCTACGCCCTCTCTTCTCTCCATGACGGCTTGATCAATTTGAATATTGTCTGCGAACTTGGTTTGTATTTGATTGGCGATATGCTCACGTACTTCTGTCACACGTGGTACGGGTGAGCCATGATCGACTAATACGATATTTTTCAGGGGAACATGATGCGTTTCAGCAGTTGCTAAGGTGTTTTCATAGATGATGTTTACTAGCTGAGGCTCACCTTCAGGTAGAGGATAGAGTACATCTGCAATGGCAATGTTAAAATCACCAAATAATGCTTTTAGCGTTGCGATTTCACTGGGAATAAAAGTAGTGACTGCCCTGCTTTCACCAAAAAATAAGGGCAGAATAATAAAGTCGCGCTCACCTTGCGATAAATGCTGTTGCATAAATACGACAAAGGTCTGTGCTGGAAGACCTTCTAAATCTGTAGGGGGAATTTTATCCGCATGTTGCAAGGAGACGGGATGGATGGTTTGCCCGCACTTTAGACTTAAAGCATGGGCTAATTGACGCAGTTGTTTGGTCGCTTCTGCCTGAAGTGAGCCATTATCAAGCAGTAGAATAACGGACACGTGAATGCCTATTTTAAATCAAGTACATCTTGCATATCGAACACACCGCACTCATCCGCCTCTTTTTTTGCGACCCAGATGGCGGAGCGTATAGCACCTTTTGCAAAGGTCATACGGCTGGATGCTTTGTGGGTAATTTCAAGGCGTTCACCTATATCGGCGAACATAACGGTATGCTCTCCTACAATATCACCTGCACGAATGGTTTCAAAACCGATGGTTTTACGCGCTCGCTCTCCCGTAACACCCTCACGCCCATAGACGGCGCATTTAGTAAGGTCTCTATCTAAGGCATCGGCAATGACTTCACCCATACGCAGTGCTGTTCCTGAGGGTGCGTCTACTTTATGACGATGATGGGCTTCGATAATTTCAATATCAACATCATCCCCCATGACACGCGCGGCAATATCAAGAAGTTTTAAGCTTAAGGTAACACCTACGCTATAATTAGCGGCAAAAACAAGTGGAGCAACTGTGCCAGAAGCATAAATTTGTGCTTTTTCATCATTATTAAAGCCTGTTGTGCCGATGACCATTCTTTTATTATTTTCTAAACACCAGCTCAAGTGGTCGATGGTAGGCTCGGGGCGTGTGAAGTCGATAATGACATCACAATCTTGCTCTGCGTCATCAAGAGATGGGGAAATGATAACGCCATTTTTTCCTATTCCTGATAACTCGCCTGCATCCGCACCAATTAAAGAGCTTTCTGGATGTTCGGTGGCAACCGTTAATACGGTTGCTTCATTTTCATGACAGGCTTCGATGAGAATTTTTCCCATACGACCTGCTGCACCTACAACGCCTATCTTAACCATTATACTTTCCTATTCTAGCTATCTGAACGATTACTCTAGTTTTGTGCTTTATCACCACACCCTGAACTTATCGAAGGGTGCGGCTAATAGACTACCATGATCTACTTATCATCTGACTGCTTTTTATTGCCATCTTTATCTACATCAAACCAGCCTTTAATATCCTCAAAAAAGGTCTTTGCTTTATTTCCCCAACCATGTTGCTGCGGGCTATGACGTTCACCGCCATTTGTAAGACAGGCTTCTATCTCTTCAAATAAGGTTTTTTGTAAATTCGTTAAATTAACAGGTGTTTCAACAACAACTTTACACAATAAATCACCTGTTACGGCATTACGTACTGACTTGACACCTTTACCCCGCAAGCGAAATAAACGACCTGTTTGAGTCTCGGCAGGTATTTTTAACGTCACCTCTCCTGATAATGTTGGTACAGATACTTCGCCCCCTAATGCCGCAGTGGTAATACGAATAGGGACTTCACAATGTAAGTTAGTATCATCACGTGTAAACAGCTCATGCTTTTTCAGGCTTACTTGTACGTATAGGTCACCAGAAGGCCCACCGTTTAAACCTGCTTCGCCTTCTCCTGATAAACGAATACGATCACCTGTATCAACACCCATTGGAATACTGACTTCCAAGGTTTTCTCTTTCTCTACCGTACCTTGACCGTGACAGGTGTTACATGGATCTTTAATGACTTTACCTGCACCATTACAGTGTGGACAGGTTTGTTGTACTGCAAAAAATCCTTGCTGGATGCGTACTTGTCCCATGCCTTGACAGGTTGAACAACTATCAGGATTTGTACCTTTTTTAGCCCCCGTACCACCACAAGAATCACAACGTTCATTACTAGGAATACGAATATCAACTTTCTTGCCAAATACTGCTTCTTCTAAACTAAGTTCTAGATTGTACTGTAAATCACTGCCACGATAGGCACGATTTCCACCACCGCCACCACCTCGGCTACCGCCAAAGATGTCACCAAAGACATCTTCAAAAATATCACCAAAGCCACCACCTGCACGTCCACCGCCTCCCATTGAAGAGTCTACACCTGCATGACCAAACTGGTCATAAGCCGCACGTTTTTGTGGGTCAGATAAAACTTCGTAAGCTTCTTTTGCTTCTTTAAATTTACCCTCTGCTTCAGCATCATCAGGGTTTCTATCAGGATGTAACTTCATCGCCATGCGCTTAAAAGATCGCTTTAAATCCTTTTCGCTGACGTTTTTTTGCACACCTAATACTTCGTAATAATCTCGTTTAGACATTCTATAATCCTAAAGAGGAGCTCTATCAAACTATTCTTATTAAACACGTACATCGATACATGAATAACATGAAATAATTAAAGCCCCCTGAAAACAAAAGCAGGCACGAGAGAATTATCCCCTCGCGCCTGTAAATTTTTAAGATGACTAAAACAAAACTACATTCTAGTCCCCTTAGTTCTTCCTAATGATTATTTTTTATCATCAACTTCTTCAAACTCAGCATCAACAACATCGTCATCTGCATCTGCTTTTGCATCTTTTGCTGCTTGCTCACCCGCAGGTGTTTCTGCTTGCGCCGCTGCTGCCTGTGCTAATGCGCCTGATGCTTGCATAAGCTCTTCGGTTTTCTTCTCGATGGCATCTTTGTCGTCACCTTTAAT
>QOAQ01000097.1 GCA_003972955.1 Aquificaceae bacterium | reverse complement strand
ATCCATAAAATTTTATCGGCTTTTTTAAAAATAAAGAGCGTAGCAATAGCACCTGCAAGTAGGGCGCTTAATAAGCTAACACCGAGTACACCTAAGATGGGGGCGCTATGGACTAATACAGAATCTATTTGGCTATTTCCTAAATAGAGCCATGGGAAGCCTGTAAGAAACCAGCCTCGAAACCATTCGATTAACACCCACGACAGTGGATAAAAAAATAATAAACGGGTGACTTTGTGATAATGCCGAAAGAGATAAGCAAGTAATCCAAATAAACCAATGGTTAAAGCAATAATGACAACAAATAAGGCGGTAAATGTTCCCGCGACGGGAATGCTCGCATGGGAATAAAAGTGCATAGCATAAAATACCCACGATGCACCTGTGCCAAACATGCCGATACCATAGAGCCATGCTAAGACAAAATGTTGCTTCTTATTGCTCGCTTGTAGCAAAGTATAAAAGAGTAGCGCAGGAGATAACCACGCAATAGGGTAAATACCAATAGGTGCAAATGCTAATACAAGACTAGCACCCGCTAAAAAGCTAAGTAAATAAAACCATCTGTTAAAATTATTATTATTCATTGTGTTACGTACTTTCTTTAATGACTTGCAATAGCTTTATGCGACGACCATCACTGTTTTTAATATGAAATAAAAGATTACCAAAACTCAGTTCTTCGCCCGATTTAGGGATGTGACCTAGCTCATGGGTGATAACGCCTGCAACAGTATCAAACTTATCTTGCGGCAGTTTGCTACCAAAAAAATTATTGAAGAATTCAATTTCTGTACTTGGCTTGACCATATAATGATTTTTTCCATGGTCTACGATGTCTTTTTTATGATCATCAATATCATCATGCTCGTCATCAATCTCACCAACGATTTGCTCTAGTACATCTTCGATAGTAATAAGCCCTGCCGTACCACCATACTCATTCACAACCAGCGCCATGTGATTGCGTTTATTGCGAAATGAGGTCAGTAAATTATCTAGCTTCGTGCTTTCAGGGACGGTGAGTGGCAGGCGGAGAATGTCTTTAATATTAAATTCTTCTTCATGCCCTACATATTTCAGCAAATCTTTGACTAATAAAATACCTTCAATATCATCACGGTCATCATCAAAAACGGGGTAACGTGAGTGCCCTGTCTGACGTGTTTTTTCTAAAATGGCGTGATAAGTATCGGTAATATGAAGAAAATTCATCCGCGACCGAGGGATCATAACATCGCGTACTTGATAGGTATCAACACGCATAACACCTTCCATCATACCTAATACGCCTGCATCAATAATATTATTTTTATAGGACTGTCGCAGATAGTCGAGTAACTCATCTTGGTTTAGAGCAGATAAGTCAATTTTTTTTCTAAGCCATTTTATCCATCGCGTACGGAGTTTAACGCCAATGTTTTTTATCATGTGATTGAATAAGGGTTGGGGTAATCCAACTTCTCCAAAATATTTATTTCTAATGTTTCCATTGCTTGTGCTTGTGATTCCTCAAGGTGATCGTAACCTTGCAAATGTAACATACCATGAACAATCAGGTGGGCGCAGTGTTGCTCAAATGATTTTTTTTGTGCCGATGCTTCCTGCTCTACCACGTCGGTGCAGATAACTAGATCGCCTAAGTGCGAGGGCATTTCTAGTGTCACACCCTCAGGCAATATGGGGGCATCAAACGTAAATGAAAGGATATTTGTCGCATAATTTTTTTGTCGATAATCGGTGTTGAGCGCAAGCCCTTCTTCTGTATCGACAAATCTCAAGGTAACACTTGCATCATGATCTTGCTGAAAAGCCGCCTCTGCCCAGTGTTGCAATGTCTGACGCGAGGGAAGGTTATAATGGCAAGGATTTTGTAACTCAAGATGTAAGGTAGCGGGTTTTATAGGGGGGCTCATTTTGTATTACTATCGTGCAACTCTTCATAACGATCATAGGCTTTGACGATACGTTTAACGAGGGTATGACGTACCACATCTTTGGCGAGGAAAAAGCTAAAACTAACCTCTTTAACCTCTTGTAAAACATTAATAATATGCTTTAAGCCTGATTGTTGCTGGCTAGGTAGGTCTATTTGCGTAATATCACCTGTGACAACAGCAGTTGAGCCAAAACCTAAGCGAGTGAGGAACATTTTCATCTGCTCTTTCGTAGTATTTTGGGCTTCATCCATAATAATAAAAGAGTCATTTAAAGTACGTCCGCGCATATAAGCAAGAGGGGCGACTTCGATCACATTTTTCTCAATTAAACGTGCTACTTTTTCAAATCCAAGCATTTCATACAATGCGTCATACATAGGACGTAAATAAGGGTCTACTTTTTGGGATAAATCACCTGGAAGAAAGCCTAGTTTTTCACCTGCTTCTACTGCGGGACGTACCAGAACAATGCGTCGCACCTCATCACGCTCTAACGCTTCGACAGCACAAGCAACGGCAAGATAGGTTTTACCCGTACCCGCAGGACCAATACCAAAGGTAAGGTCATACTGTTGCATATTACGGATATAATTATTTTGATTAGGACCGCGCCCTCTTACCATGCCGCGTTTTGTGCGAATAGTTGTGTAGACGATGTCTTTTTCATCCTCTTCCCCAAGACTCGATTCTTGTAAGTACAAATGAATGGTTTCAGGACTAATGGTTTCGGAGGCGGTTATCTCGTAAAGCTCTTTTATAAGATTAATAGCCACTTGAAGTTTGGCTGGTAAGCCACAGATTTTAAAATCATAACCTCGGTTGTTGATCGTCACATCTAGACGCGTTTCTAACTGTCGAAAATGCTGATCAAATTGACCAGAAAGGTTCATTAAACGCTCGTTATCAACAGGCTCTAAAGTAAATTCAACGGTGCTTTCTTTGCTATCAGCTATAGTGAGGGTGTTCAAAAAGTTTCTTTCTCCTATTGTAGGAATGTCTAATAAGTAAGCCTTCTGTGTATTCAGTGTTTTCTGTGGTTTAAATATAGATAACTATGGATAATTTAAAACCACGGACTACACGGACAATTATAAAGTTATAAAAATCAGCATAAGCTGTAACTGCTCAGATTGCGCTTTATTTTATTCAAGATCAAGGCAAAAGTGCGGAGTTTATAAGTATAAATGAGTAGTTACTATCGATGAGTATAACCGAGTCCTAAGCCAAAGAGAATAAAAGCACTACCACTTGCACGGTTCATATTTTTTCTACCGCGTGTACTTGAAAGCCATCGACGTGCAGCATGGGCAAAGAGCGCATAGAGTGTATGAATACAATACCGCTCGGCACGAATCTTGCTTTATACCGCTTAGCCGAAAAATATTGTAGTCACTCCTAATCTTCTGTTCTTCTCTCAGTATCCTTTATTTATGTTATTTGTGAGAAAAAAGATGGAAAATCTATCAACTGTTTATGAAGCAATTATTAAGCCACTTATTCCTCTCTTGAAAAAAGAAGCGGAACAACTAAAGAAAGATGATTATAAACTCTCAATAACAACCTTCACCTTAAACCTTTGTTATTGCGTCATAGCAGGCATTAAGTCATTACGACTACTTTCTACCGAAGCAAAAACGTCTGATACGGCACAAAAACATGGTGTTGTTATTGCCTCTTCTTCTCAATACTCGGAAGCTTTTCAGCGTTATGACCCTGCTATCTTTAAGCGTCTTTTTTTTAAGCTATTAAATCAACTGAGTTTTAAAAGTATTCCTGAGCTTAATACCTTAGGTCGTTTTGTTCTTGTCGATGGCTCATTGTTTCCCGCAATAAAAACAATGGATTGGGCAAAGTATAAAAGCACATCCAATGCATTGAAACTCCATCTTGCCTTTGGGCTTAATCGTATGATTCCCGTGCAGTTTATTTGTACAGAAGGGAATGGCTCAGAAAAAAAGATGTTACGAGATATTCTGGAAGAAGGGGTTACTTATATAGCGGATCGAGGTTATGTTGCCTTTGATTTATTCAAGCAAATAGTTGATCAGTCTGCTTTTTTTATTATTCGAGTGAACTCCAATATGCAGGTAATCACTCAAAAATCAGTGATCACCGATTTGCCGACTCAGTGGAAGTATCATTTAGATAACATCACCGATCATCACATTATTTTCAAAGGTGATTCACATGCAATAAGCTATCGTTTAATCACCTTTGAAGCCTTAGGTGAATGCTATCGTATTGCGACAAACCGCTTTGACTTAAAAACGCATGAGATTATTATGCTTTACGCCTATCGTTGGCAAATAGAGTTATTTTTTCGCTGCATCAAACGGTGCTTTAATAGCCTACATCTTTGGTCACATGAAGCAAAAGGAATTGAAATCCAATTTTACCTTTACATGATCGTCTATTTATTGATCATTAATTTTAAGCAAGTATTGCAGGATAAAGCAGATGATAAGATGATAGTAGAGGATAAACAACAAGAAAAAGCTAGCTATATTAATCGTTTAAATAAAAATGGCATTACTCGAACACCTGCTTGCGGTATTGTCACATTACTTGGCAATGAGCTAAAAAAAGTATGGAAAATAAGTATTCATTGGTTAGTGGCACTTAAGAATATGCTGTCAAAACCTCTTTCAATTCAAGTCATTAAAATACTAAATTCCTATTAAGCAAAAACCGTGCCGAGCAGTATTGATAGAAAACATAGAATATTTCACCGACCCTACAATATTTCTTTCAAATAGCACAAAGCCGTAGGGTCGGTGGAGTTTACGGAACCGACCATTGTATGCACGGCATCGTGGTGTGGTCGGTTGGCTATCATCAATGTGGGTAAGATACGTTATTTTAGTGGGTGTATTTATATCGGATAGAAAGCATAAAATATCCACCGCCCCCCTACGGTTGCAACAACTCCACCCAAGCATCCGTAGCCGTTCTCATAGTATCCAATATCATCTGCGGATAAAGCCCTACTAGCAATATAATCGCGGACATCACAAAAATTATTAACAGTTCGCGTGTTTGTAGGTCTACAGCTTCGGCGACTATTTCACTGCGGCATTCGCCTAAGAAGGCTTTGCGGTATATTCCTAAGAAGTAGGCTGCTCCTAGTATTACGCCAAATAAGGTGGCTAGTCCTACGCCTGCGTAGCTGTCTAATACGCTGATGATGATTAAGAGTTCTGCGGGGAAGGTGGCGGTTCCTGGTACGCTCATATTGGCTAGACCGAGGAAGAAGAAGAAGGCGCTGAGTAGTGGCATGGTTTTGGCGACACCGCCTAGGCTGATAATGTCGGTGGAGCCGATGCGTTGGTGTAGGAATCCTATTAATAAAAATAAACCACCTGCCAGCATGGTTAAGTTTAGTAGTTGAAAAACTGCGCCTTGTATACCTTGTTGGCTTAATGTGGCGATGCCTAAAACGATCATGCCGACATGACTTAAACTGGAGAAGGCTAGCATTCTGCGGAGATTGGTTTGGCTTAGTGCGGCGACTCCGCCATAGATAACGCCGATGATGCCTAAACCTATCATTAAATCTTGAAAGCTGTGGGCGGCATCGGGGGCAAGGGGGACGACAAAACGAAGTAAACCATAAGCACCTAGCTTTAAACCCACTACCGTTGCAATGGTGGCAGGATGTCCTTCTTGGGCTAATACGGGTAGCCATGTGTGTAGGGGAAATAGCGGTATTTTTACGCCAAATCCAAATAACAATAAGAAAAAGATTATGCTTTGATATTGATTGCTGCGGGCTATTTCTACAAGTTTGGTATAGTCAAAAATGTAGCTTCCATCGCCTTGAATCGCTAAGAGTACGAATGCAAACAGGATGGGTAAGCCTCCGCCCATCATTAGCAGTACATATTTCACCCCTACATAACGACGATTTGCGCCTACGCCCCATAAGCTGATGAGAAAGTACAAGGGAATCAAGGTTGCTTCCCAGAACAGCATAAAAAAGATGGTATCAAGTGCGCTAAAGACTCCTAAAATCGTCGCTTCTAGTATCAACAGTAAAGAGAAATAAAGCCGTTGCATGGTTTGGATACTATTCCACGAGGCAAGTGTGACAGCGGTAAATAATAAGGCGGTGGCGGGTAGAAATAAGATGGATATACCATCAACACCTAAAAAATAATGGATATTAAGGGTGGCTATCCACAATGATTTTTCTACATATTGAAAGCCTAGCAAACTCGCATCAAAATCAATGGCAAGCCCAATACTGATAAGCAAGACGACAAGATGCGTGACTAAGGCGATCCAACGCGCCATAGCAGAGCTTGTTGCTAAGGTAAGTGCTGCGCAAAATGGAAGTAGCAAGATCAACAGGCTTAACCATGAAAAATCTGAGTAATGCAGTGCCATGTTAATGCCCTACCTTTTCGCCATATAAGATACTGATGCCATCTAAGGTGTGATCAAATAGATCGACCCATAATGAGGAGAAGAGACCCATACCCAAAATAACGAGGATCATAGATACTGCCATGATTCTTTCGGTAATACGCGCGGGGCTTGTGTCCCATTTTTTGGTGCTTCCCTTTGGTTTTGTTAAAAAAGCACGCTGAAAAGCGTATAACAAAAAACCTGCGGCGATCACATTGCCAAGTGCGGCGGCGATGGTGACTAATGCGCCAAACTCGTCTATTGAGGCTTCTAAAACAAAATGCACGGCATAAAATCCTGGTGTCCCTGGCATCCCTACAATGGCTAAACCTGCGACTAAAAAGGCAATACCAACAACGGGGAGATAATCAAATAAGCCACCTAAACGCTCCATTGATGCGGTGTTGGTACGATGAAAGACTAAGCCCGTCATAAACATCAAACCTGAGATTGCTAAACCAAAGTTAATAGCCAGTAGCATACCGCCTTCAAAACCTGCGCGTGTGAGTGTGAATAAACCGATGGTTAAAATGCCAGTATGACTAATCACGCCATACGCCATTAGACGGCGAATATTGCTTTGGCGCATGGCTAATACTGCCGCATAAAAAATACCAATAATCGCAAAGGTAATCACCGTGTTTTGCCAGTGTTTTACGGCCTCTGGCATAATAGGAAGCACAAAACGAAACAGTGCAAACACGCCGACTTTCAAACCAAGCAATAAAATAGGTGCAACCGTGACGTTACCGTGTTGCATGGTCATCGGTAGCCAACCATGCAAAGGAAAAAGTGGTATGCGAATGCCTAGCCCATAAAAAAGGGAGAAGAAAATAACCGTGGCAACGGCAGGGTCGAGCGGTGTGTTAACTAGCTCATAAAGATCAAATGACCACACGCCCGCATGATAGGTTGAATAGTTCCAACCTAACATTAGTGTACCAACAATTAAGAGCAATAGACTGATACCCATAAATTGTAAGTAACGCGTTATCATTAGGTCGGCATCGATATAGGTTGCCCAGCGATATAATAAATAGGCTGTTGAGATGATTTCGAGCAGTGACATCATCACAAACCAAAGCAAGTCTACGCTTACAAATTGGCTTACTAAGGTTGCCTGAATAAATGCCATGACCGCCAATACACGGGTATGGTGCAGGTCGCGAAAAATAATAAAAAATACCGACAATAAACTCAGCAAAGCAGTTAGTAATACAAATAAGACACTAATACCATCAACCGCAACGTGATACGACACACCGAAAAGATATGCCTGATTCGCATACTGCATGGCTCCTGTCTGTGCGTCGAAACCCATATACAGTGTTATCGCCAATGCCATTTCTATAACGGCAGCGATAATTGCAACGCTTGCAGCGGGTGTACCTTTTAATTTCCACAGCAAAAATGCCGCAAGCAAGGGAACAATTTGCAATGCTTCGAGTAGTGGCCACGTAGCTTGAGATTCTATAAAGTTCATGCCCTGCCCCTACAAAATAATGACAATGGTGACCATAATAAGCACCAGTAAATAACGCGGTTGCATAAGTAGTTTGTCAATATTTTCGAGGTACTTGCCGAGGTAATTAAGCAGTGTTAATAAACCTTCGCCACTCCCGCGTAATACCAGCTTTTCTTCAAACCAGTGCATAGCCGCTGCCGCAACCTGCATAAAAGCGCCGAAGATACCGTTGCCCTTACCTATTTCATCGACTAATGCTACTTTATTAGCTTGCTGTGCTTCCCAGCATGACAAGGTGGATAACATATTTGCATGTGATTGAATTCCCGTTAAACGATCAATAACCTGCTCGTCAAAAAGCTGTGCTTCATGTGCTAATGCATGGGTGGGTTTTGTAAGTAGCCAGTCGGAGATACCATCCAACCAAAAACGGTGTAATGCGGCGTTATAAAGCCATGTATCACGATGTAGCCATTGCGGAACAGGACGTGCGGGTTGTTGAGCATGTTGCAAAAAGGAGGGGGCATGTAAAAATTGATAGGCACGCCAAATAGCGTGTAAAACCAGATGAATTAAGCTTAAGGTAAACCAGCCATTGCCTATCCACACCAACATCAAACCCACTTGGGCAAGTGTCGAAAACATAAAGGATGATTTTACATCGGTTTGCACCAATCCCACCACGTAGCCATAGGCGGCGGTGATAATCCCTACTAACATAATAATGATAAGTAACGCAGGTTCTACGCTGAGTAATGGCGCTAAACGTAACAAAAGATAGACACCCGCATGTACCATCAGCGAGCCGTAGAATACTGCACTGGATGGCGTTGGTCCTTCTAATGCGCGGGTGATCCACGCCGAGAAAGGAAACTGTGCCGACTTTGCAAATGCGGCGGTCATAAAGCCTAAAATAATCACGCCGACATACAGAGTAGAGATATTATTTTCTTTGATCATTATCGGCATTTCTGACCATTCCACCGTGCCTAACCAGAAGAATGAAAAGGCGATAGCCAGTATAAACCCTGCATCACCCATACGATTACTCACAAAAGCACGGACGGCATTGCCTGTGGCGACATCACGATGCCATGAGTAAGCAATTAATAAAAAGGAGCTAACGCCTGCCAATTCCCATGCGATAAAGGTAAGTGCGGCATTACTTGCAAGTACAATTAGTAACATCGCGGCATTAAAGACAGACAGCATCATAAAAAAGCGTTGAAAACCTGCTTCTCGGTGTAAATAATCAATCGAAAATTTGGTGACAATTAAGGTGATAAAACCAACCAGTGTTGCCATCGTTAGGCTTAAAGTATCAAATAAGAAACCGATATTGATGTGATAACGACCTGAGGATAGCCATGTGCCTAAGCGTACTTCTGTGGGTAACACTCCGCTAACGGCGGCAACATCTAAGCCAATCACCAGTAAGAAGGAGATGCCGATAGCATATAAACTCACCACAGCGGTTTCTTTTTCACCCTTTTCGTGACGATTCCAGCCAAAAATAAAACCGATGGCAATCCACAGGGCGGCGAGCAGTGGTAGCAGTGGGATGAGGGCTATACTCCAATTAAGCATCATCATTTAATGCTTTCCTACGGCTTGCATAAAACCATCAACACTGGGAGAGATTGAGTCCAGTATAAGGTTGGGGTAAAAACCAAAAAAGAGGATGCCTGATATTAAAATACTCGCCGCAAATACTTCACTTGGACGTAAATCGGGCACATTTTGCATCGGTGCTTTCACGGGGCCGGTAAAAAGACATTTTATGGTACGCACACCGTAAGCGGCGGTAACTAAGACCCCAAAACTGAGTAATAACATGACCCACCCCCACCGCTCGAATCCACCGATCATCACGTGTAATTCTGCTATAAATCCTGCTGTTCCTGGTAAGCCGACGGTAGCAATAAAGGCAATAATGATAAAAAAGGCAAATTTGGGGGTCGCTTTTAAGAGTGAGCCATAATCATTGATATTACGCGTGTGGGTACGCTCATATAACAAGCCAATCAGCATAAATAATGCACCTGCGACAAAGCCATGAGCAACCATTTGATAGATAGCACCTGTCAGCCCATTACGATTGAGTGTTGATATGCCTAATAAAACCACACCCATGTGGGCAACAGAAGAATAGGCGATCATCTTTTTCATATCGCTTTGTCGCCATGCAAGTAAACCACCATAGCTAATTGCAATTAAACCTAAAGCAGCCAACACCACTTGCATATTTTTTGCCGCTTCAGGCAACATTACCACCGCAAGAATCACGCCATAAGCACCCATTTTTAGGAGAATGCCTGATAATAAAATACTAACGGGGCTTGGGGCTTCGACGTGAGCGAGTGGTAACCAGCCATGCAGTGGAAAAATCGGCATTTTCACCCCAAAACCAAGCAATAAACCAAGAAAAATCAGCGTTTGTTTTGACGCATCAAGATGGCTGACACCTTCGGCAATGGCAGAGAAAGCAAAGGAGTGTACGGATGTTGCATCAAATAACACTAGCAAGCTCAATAGCATAAAAACTGAGCCACCCATGGTGTATAAAAAGAAGTTAAGTGCTGCCGTTTGACGACCCTTGCCACCCCAACGATCAATCAATAAGAATAAAGGTATTAGTGTAGATTCCCAAAAAATATAGAATAACGCCCAATCTCGCGCCATAAACACACCAAGAATAGCGGTCTCCAATACTAACATCAGCAAATAATAGCCTTTGGGCTGTTTCGTAATCCCTTTTGATGCAAGTACCGCAACCCAAACCAATAGAGCCGTTAGCATCACCATAGGGTAAGACAGTCCATCGACACCCAATGCAAAAGAAGTACCTAGACGTGTATTCCAAACCTTGGTATAGCTTGCCCATAAACCAGCCACCTGCGGTGCAATATCACCTGAAATAATCAGATAAATAGAGAAAAGTAACACCAGACTAGACGTTGTAATTGCAGTATTGCGAATAAGGGAAGTGTTATGACGAGGAAGCACCACAACGATTGCCGCACCCATAAGAGGTAGCAATAATAAAATCACAAGACTATGAAAATTCATCGTTGTACTCTAAGTAAATTCGGCGACTACAATATACTCCTTATAAATAAATTCTCAATTCCTTATAAAAATTTTATTATATAGATATTAAATTTCCATTTTCAAAACAGGTACTGGATCTACCTAAAAAAAACCTCTGAATATACCAATCTTTCGAAGAAAGAATAGCTTTGTCGTATAGGTATCATCACTTTTATATATTTGGGTCTATACTCACTGTTTTTCTAAATATAGCTAAAAGACAATGGTATAAAAATGACTCAAATAACACCAAAAATCTCCACAAAAGCCCTGATCAAAAAACGCCTAGCCTCTGTTGCAATCTTTATTATGTTGGCCGTTTTTTTAGCGTATAAAGAGCCAACTATAGAAATTGCATGGGTAAGTGCCATTTTATTGCTCACCATCTATTTATTTGCGTTTGAAATTGTTGATGTTGACATCGCTGCTGTCAGTATTATGGTTTTACTTGGTTTGAGTAGTTTGTTTGCCCCTATTATGGGCTTAGAAAAAGGCTTGGTCGATCCGAATCATCTATTTGATGGCTTTTCCAGTAATGCCGTTATGTCTATTATCGCCGTCATGATTATCGGTGCAGGTTTGGATAAAACAGGGATTATGTCGAAAGTAGCCGCCTTTATTCTTAATGTGGGTGGCACATCCGAAAAGCGAATTATTCCGATTGTTTCTACAACGGTTGCATTTATCTCCTCTTTTATGCAAAACGTGGGCGCGGCGGCTCTATTTTTGCCCGTTGTTGCACGTATTTCAGCTCGCTCAGGGCTACCGATGTCACGCTTATTAATGCCAATGGGATTCTGTGCAATTTTAGGTGGCACGGTCACAATGGTCGGTTCATCGCCCTTAATTTTACTCAATGATTTAATCCACACTTCTAACACCGCTCTACCAGCCGATCAGCAAATGCAGGCGTGGGGATTATTTTCAGTGACTCCTATCGGCATTGCTCTAGTTGCAACAGGTGTTCTTTATTTTGTTATTGCAGGTCGTTTTGTATTACCTGTCACTAAAAGTGAAAGTAGCCCTACAGGTTCGGATACCATGCAATATTTTCAAGATGTGTATGGCATCAGCTATGAGCTATATGAAATGGTCGTTCCTGATGATAGCCAGCTGGTAGGCAAACATTTTGATGATATTGAAACAAAATATCGCGTACGTGTGATCGCAACTAAACGACCTGGAGAAGCGACTCGTGTTGGCCCTGGCGCATTAGACCGTGATACAGGTCTACAAGCAGGTATGGTACTTGGTGTTGTTGCTTCCCCTAAAGACTTATTCCACTTTATCAATGAGTTTAACTTAAAGAAACGTGATGAATTACGAACCTTTTCTGAGGCATTGGCGAATACCAAAGCGGGTATTGCAGAGGTCGTTATTCCCCCATGCTCTAAACTCATCGGAAAAAGCGCGCGCGATGTATGGATGCGTAAAACCTATGGTATCGCAATGGTGGGATTGCATCGTGATGGTAATACCATGCGTGAGGGAGAGGATATTCGTAATATGCCGTTGCATTCAGGTGATACCCTTGTTGTACACACAACATGGGAAACGTTAATGCGCCTAGAAAAGGATAAAAACTTTGTGGTTATCACAACCGAATATCCACGCGAAGAATTACGTCCTAAAAAGGTTGTATGGGCAGGTGTTTTCTTTTTTATCGCGCTCTCAATGGTACTGTTTACAGATATTAAACTTTCTATTGCACTACTAACGGGTGCGATTGGCATGGTGCTTTCAGGTGTGCTTAAAATTGATGAAGCCTATGAGGCGGTTTCTTGGAAAACGGTTTTCCTTTTAGCCAGTCTTATTCCATTGGGTATGGCGGTAGAACAAACAGGTACTGCTAAATGGATCGCCGATCAAACCCTTGCTGTGGTAGGTGATATGCCTATTTGGGTCATACAACTCTCCATCGCCATCCTTGCGACCTTCTTTACCTTGGTGATGTCCAATGTTGGAGCAACGGTTCTGCTAGTGCCTCTAGCGGTGAATATTGCACTCGGTGTTGGTGCCGACCCCGCTTTATTTGCGCTCACTGTAGCGATTGCTACCTCTAACTCATTCATAATACCAACACATCAGGTTAATGCCTTAACTATGGGGCCTGGAGGCTATCGCGTCCCTGACTTTATAAGAGCAGGTACTATTATGACTATCCTGTTCTTAGTTGTTATGATGCTTATGTTGAATTTGATTTATTAGCCAAGCTATAATTTAATAGCTACCCCATCACATTGTTTTGATAGGGTAGCTTTTCCGAGAACTAATCAACAATAATCCGCGCACCTGTTTTCTGAATATCACGATTATTATGATGCTTCATGGTCTCAAAAAATTGTTTGATCTGATCT
>QOAQ01000163.1 GCA_003972955.1 Aquificaceae bacterium | reverse complement strand
ACGGAATGATTGATATCAACTGGGCTATTTTTGAAAATGTATACGACAACTTAATCGCATGGATCTCTCCACATCTTGGCGGACTAAAGAGTTTTATCACTGCTAACCTATCATCAGCCGCAATGACTGGATTAGGTTTATTCCTTGGTTTTAGAAGAAAGTAATCCTCCTTTATAAGTAGACTGAGACAACAATTCTAAAAAGAATTATCTCCAGACTACTTATATTCTGATATTACACACTGATGTTACGCACTTTAGATTTCTATTTGTGCGTTTAAGCACAAATAGCACGATGCGATAGCGAGTGCGAATCAGTATTTCCCATTCTAACCGCGCCGAGCATTTGCAAGTAAAAATGGATCAGTAGGGCAAGCTGTTTGAGCGCAGCGAGTTTTTGCCCTGCCCATTTTTACTTGTGAAGCGCAGGAGAAAGCGGGTAGCTGGGTCGCCTTTTCTTTGGTTCGTTTCTTTTGGCGATGCAAAAGAAATGAACTCGTAGCCGTTAGGATGCTTTGCAAATCAACAAAAGGTTAGTCGGCTACGAAAACCTTGCAGTGAAAGTGAAAAATCACCACTGCGTAACATCAGTTACACATATCAACAAAGAAGCATGGGTTACAGTAATTAAAAATTACTGTAACCCGTTGATTCAATAATATTCATCTTATCAAATCATTTAGATACGACCCCATTTATATGCATCTATCCATGAATTCTATGCGTAGTTTTACCTATAGCAAATATTACACATAGGGTTATTATACTTACTTCATAGCAATAAAATTTTAGACTATTCTTTGCACCAAGACATTTACAATAAATTAACATGCAATGTTTGTACTACTTCTCCAATTGAGAATAAGGTACATTAGTACCATTTACTTTCATTGAAAACAAAGTACATTAAATCATTTCTACACACTAACTTATTTAGAAGCGTCATTAAAAAAACGATGAAGAAACTACTCACTTTACTTTTTGCCTTTATTACATCCATAGCAATTACTAGCAATAGCTATGCCTTTGGCGCTGAAAACCTGTTAAAACCAAATAAAGCTTTTCAGGTTTCCATTGAGTCTAACGGTCCTGACTTTATTACCGCTACATGGGAAATTGCTGATGGTTATTATATGTACCGCAAGCGTTTCTCTTTTAGCTCTAATACGGCTGATGTTACTTTGGGCAAACCTATTTTCCCCGAAGGAGAGCTTAAAGACGACCCTGGCTTTGGAAAAGTGACGGTTTATCGCAAGCGTGTCTCTATAAAAATACCCGTAGAAAACCCAAAGAATATAAGTCTAGCGAATATAAAAACAAAATCTCAGGGCTGTGCAGATATAGGCGTATGCTATCCTCCGCAAAAAGTCTCTGTTGATGTCACTCTCCCCCAAGCAATAGCAAAGAAAATTACTACTAGCGAGTCGATAACAACAATAGGAGCGTTAGACACAGCAGCAAGCAATCCTTCTGATCTTGCCGCACAATTAGGCATCCCCAGTCTTGGCAAAGGCAAAAAAAGTGGTGGCGTTCTACCTCCAGACGAAGCCTTTGCTTTTGATATTAATGCCACGGACAAGCAAACCTTAAATGCTCACTGGCAAATAACACCCGGACACTACCTATACAAAAATAAAATCAAATTCTTTGTTCGTGATAGCAATGATATTACGCTCGGCAAATTGGCTTTACCAAAAGGTGAGAAACACCATGATGAATATTTTGGTGATATTGTTACTTACACCAAGGATTTTGATATAAAACTACCCTTGCTCGGTAGCACTGGCGCAGACTCAGTTACGATCAAAACGAGCTATCAAGGCTGCTCAAAAATAACTGGTATTTGTTACCCACCACAAATAAAGACACAGAAAATTGATCTCAGATCCGCACAAACTGCCATCCAAACAGTGGCTTCAACTTCACCAAGCAGTGAAACATCATCAAGCAACTCCGATGACAAGGTGTCTGAACAAGATCAATTTGCCAATATATTAAAGGACAATAATCTATTCGCTATTTTAGGCTTGTTTTTCATTGCGGGACTAGCGCTTACCTTTACGCCCTGCGTGTTCCCTATGATCCCAATCCTATCAGGCATTATTTCTGGTCAAGGCAATGATATATCCAAGAAAAAGGCCTTCATTTTATCTCTTGCCTATGTCATCCCAATGGCTCTTACCTACGCTATTGTTGGCGTATTAGCAGGATTAAGTGGCGAAAGCTTAACTGCCGCACTACAAACACCTTGGGTTATCGCCAGTTTTGCCATTCTCTTTGTTATTCTTGCCTTTGCTATGTTTGGTTTTTACGAGCTACAAATGCCATCGAGTATTCAAAACAAATTAAGCAGCATTAGTAACAACCAAAAAGGTGGCACACTGTTAGGCGCTGCCATTATGGGCATGTTATCCGCTCTTATCGTTGGCCCCTGCGTAACAGCACCGCTAACGGGTGCATTAATCTTTATTGCCGACACTAAAGATGCATTACTTGGTGGTCTATCGCTCTTTATGCTGGGTATCGGCATGGGCGTACCACTATTGATCATCGGCACTGCCGCAGGCGAATTCTTACCTAAAGCAGGAGCGTGGATGGATAAAGTAAAAGCCGTCTTTGGCGTATTAATGCTAGGGTTAGCTATCTGGATGCTAGAGCGTATTTTACCTATCGAAATTATCATATTACTGACAGCAGCATTATTAATTGGCTCTGCCATCTATATGAAAGCCATTGACCCACTTGATGCAAACAATTCTGGCTGGGATAGACTCTGGAAAGCAGTGGGCATCATTATACTTGCCTATGGTCTTATCTTAATAGCAGGAATAGCCAAGGGAAATAAGAGCTTTATCTACCCCCTTAAAGATAAGGTAATAAGCCAAGTCAGCACATCAGCGGCAGGCGGAACTATCATTAACGCTACAGAAGGACTTGTTTTTTCACCCATAAAAGGTATTAAAGGACTAAATTTAGCCTTAGATACAGCAGCAACACAAAATAAAACAGTAATGCTCGACTTTTATGCTGACTGGTGCATATCGTGCAAAGAAATGGAGCACAAAGTATTTAGCGACCCTCGTGTTGTTAAAGCGCTAGAGAACACTATCCTAATACAAGCAGATGTCACAAAAAATGATGATTTAGACATCGCACTAATGAAAAAATTTGGCTTATTTGGTCCTCCAGGAATTCTATTCTTTGATACAAACAAACAAGAATATCGCTCCTTTAGGGTCGTTGGCGAAATGTCTGCGGATAAGTTTCTAGCTCATATCAACGAGTTTTTGAGTCAGAAAAAATAATAATGGCATTTCAAAAACTAAAAATAGCCTCTCTGATATTAATAGCAGTGACTATTATTCCCCTCACTGCTTGCGAAAAAGAACCAAGCTCCGCGCTGTTTAAACACAAAATAGCAGGAGCTATCGCAACAGACTTCACCATGCCAACCATTGATGGCAAAAAAGTCACACTTTCTGACTACAAAGGAAAGTTAATTTTATTAAATTTCTGGGCTTCATGGTGTCCTCCTTGCCGCTTTGAAATTCCTGATTTTATAAAACTTCAAGATAAACATAAAAGCAAAGACTTTACTTTTATAGGCATTGCAATGGAAAATCTTGATGATGCCAAAGCTTACAGCAAACAAGTTGGTATAAACTACCCTATCGCATACGGCTACGAAACAAGCCGCACACTCTCTACTGCCTATGGTAACTCTGTCGGTGCGCTACCTTACAGTATACTTATTGATAGAGATCAAAAAATAATTGCTACTTATCCTGGTCTGCTTACCCCCACTCGACTCTCTAAAGCCATCGAAAAGCACCTATAGTTTTTCATATATTAAATTTCCATTCCCTTCAACTCCGCTCAGGGGGCTCGTACCCTGAGCGGAGTCGAAGGGAAATTATTTAAGTGAATGTCTATATAACAGTCCAATCATAATAATATTTAATTAAATAACAAAAACAGCTTGTATTTAATATCCTACCTCCTTATAATCTCGTTCCTCTGATGCGGGGTGGAGCAGTCTGGCAGCTCGTCGGGCTCATAACCCGAAGGTCGTAGGTTCGAATCCTGCCCCCGCTACCATATACAAATAAGACACCTTTGCTTGCTCGTCTTATTAAATAAAAAAGCTCCGTTTATCGGGGCTTTTTTATTGCTTAAAATATATTTTCATCCTTAGTGAAAATCATTTTACAAAGAAAAAACAAGTAGTTAAAACCTGCCTTTCAAACAGAAAAACATCAGGTTTATAGCAATTAAGAAATATTTATTCATTCTTTAAGCAAAAATGAAAATATTTTTATCTATTTAAAAATAGGAATTATATTCAGTGCAAGATCGATTAAGTGATTTAATCAAAACAACAACAGAAGGCTTAGGCTTTCAGTTATGGGGATATGAATATCGCCCACACTCCGAAAGTGCCCTACTCCGTATTTTTATCGAAAAAGAGTCCGGCATTGCCATCGAAGACTGTTCAAAAGTAAGCCGTCAAATTGGTGCTGCACTTGATGTAGAAGACCTTATTCCTGTTGCTTATATTCTAGAAGTATCATCACCCGGTATTGACCGCGTATTATTCTCTCAAGACCAATATCAACACTATATTGGTCAAACAGCAAAAATACGCACTCGAACACCTGTTAATGAACGCCGCAATTTTCGTGGACAGTTACAAAAGGTGAGTGATACCCACGTATCAATTTTAGTCGATAAGGATACTTACGAAATTCCTTTTGATGTGATTGATCGCACACGATTAGTCATGGAATAACGCCAAAACTATTACAGATTAAACTCAGTAAAGATAACAGCATAAAGATGACAGCATTACGTTACATTTTAGGTAAAGACACATGAGCAAAGAGATACTGTACGTTGTGGACGCCATGTCCAATGAAAAAAATGTGGATCCCAGTGTTATATTTGAAGCAATAGAAATAGCCTTAGCAACCGCCACACGCAAGCGTTATGGTATGGAAATGGATGTTCGTGTCTCAATTAACCGAGAAACAGGTGACTACAGTTCTTTTAGGCGCTGGGAAATACTCGACGATGAAGACCCAGAGTTTGAATCACCTGAAAACCAAATTTTACACAGCTACGCCCAAGCAAAAGGAATAGATCTTGAAGTAGGTGAATTCATCGAAGAGCCAATTGAATCCATTGAATTTGGTCGTATTGCAGCACAAACAGCCAAACAAGTAATTGTACAAAAAGTACGCCAAGCAGAGCG
Organism: Aquificaceae bacterium; assembly: GCA_003972955.1. Lineage (GTDB taxonomy): Bacteria > Pseudomonadota > Gammaproteobacteria > Thiotrichales > Thiotrichaceae > JAGLBW01. The sequence continues at coordinate 8,016 of QOAQ01000163.1, read as the reverse complement.
TGAGCGCGTTGTTGAAAACTTTAAAGATCGTGTCGGTCAACTCATTTTAGGAACGGTTAAACGCACAGACCGTCGTGGTGTTGTTCTCGACTTAGGCGAAAATGCCGAAGCACTCATCCCTAGAGATCAAATGATTCCTCGCGAAAATGTACGTGTTGGTGATCGTATGCGTGGACTACTAAAAGAAATTCGTGAAGATGCTCGCGGTCCACAAATGATTGTTAGTCGTACCGCCAATGAGTTTCTTATTGAATTAATTAAATTAGAAGTCCCAGAAATCAGTCAGGAAATGATTGAAATTAGGGGCTGTGCGCGTGATCCTGGTTCACGATCGAAAATTGCGGTACATGCACTTTTTCCTAATCTTGACCCTATTGGAGCATGTGTGGGAATGCGTGGCTCTCGCATACAAACCGTCACCAATGAATTAAATAACGAACGAGTTGATATTATTACTTGGGATGAGGATGTTGCACGCTTTATAATACAAGCCATGCAACCTGCCGAAGTACTCTCGATTGTTGTTGATGAAGACAAAAAGAGTATGGATATTGGTGTAGCTGAAGAAAAACTACCTCAAGCCATCGGTAAGGGCGGACAGAATGTTCGTTTAGCCAGTGAATTAACGGGCTGGACACTCAATGTAATGAGTGAAAACGAAGCCGAAGAGAAAAGTGCGAAAGAGTCTCAGCACAGTATTACACTGTTTTCAGAACAGCTTGATGTGGATGCTGAAGTTGCAAGCATCTTAGTAGAAGAAGGCTTCACCAGCTTAGACGAAGTTGCTTACGTCCCAGTTGAAGAATTCTTAAAAATAGAAGATTTTGATGAAGAAATTGTGACAGAATTACGTAGTCGGGCACGCAACGCACTACTAACACTGGCAATTTCAGGAGGCGGCGGCAAACCCGCCCAAGACCTCTTAGAAATGAAAGGTATGAATACTGCATTAGCCAATATGCTTGCATCTCATACCATCTGCACCATGGAAGACCTTGCAGAACAATCAGTCGATGAACTCACAGAAATTGAAGGTATCGATGATGATTTAGCCGCAAAACTCATCATGACGGCAAGGGAGCCTTGGTTCGCTGAGGATACAAAAAAGCAGGAAAATGCCGACACAAGCTCTAATGCTTAAGGAAACAGGAGAAAATACAGATGTCAGAAACACTAGTAAAACAGCTCGCAGAAATTGTGGGTACTCCTGTCGAAGTACTTATTCAGCAACTTCAAGAGGCAGGAATCGATGCAAAAGGTCCAGAAGACAGCATTACCGACCGTGAGAAATTGCAATTACTTGAGCACATCCGCTCTGATAAAGCCAATGATGCCGCTCCTGTAAAAAAGAAAGGCAAAATATCACTCAAGCGCCGCTCTAACAGCGAACTAAACGTTTCAGGAAGAACCGTGAATGTTGCTGTACGTCGCAAAAAGAATTTTACCCGATCGGCAGCAACGCCTACAGAGCCTACAGCAACAGAAGCAACCGCTGATAATGCAACAACAGAGGTTCCTGCTCCTGAGGTCGCTACTAGCTCTCGTGCAGAACAACTAACACAGCAGTTAGAAGCTGAACGCAAGGCGCGCGAAGCAGCAACAGCGACAAAGAAACAAGAAAAACAGTCTGCTGATAACTTACGCCAACAAAAACAAGCCGAAAAAGAAGTTGCGGCTGAAGCTGAAAAGGAAACGCCTAAATCAGCAGATGTAGTAGAAAAAACAACTAAACCTGCTGAAAAAGAAACCGCTTCTAAAGCCAAAAGCACAACGCCTGATAAAGAAGTTGTAGCAAAACAAGCAGCTCCAAAAGAAAAACCTGCTAAAACAATTGAAAAATCAACACCTGCAAAAACAGAGACTCCAAAAACAGAGGCTCCAAAAGAAGAAGTTACTAAAAAGGATGAGCCTGTAAAAGCGGCAGAACCTGAAGCTCCAGCAGCAATTACAACAGCCGCGCCATTATCTCCTAAAGAAATGCGCGAAATTGTAGCAGCAAGATCGAAAAAGGAAGCCGCATTATCATTAAAGCGTCGCCCTTCTCGTAAGCCACCACCAAGAAAACCTGTTGTGGCAGCGCCAAAACCAGCAGAGAAGAAGACAACAACAGCTAACACGACCAAACCTGCGCCTAAAAAGCCTGAAAAGAAAAAACCATTCCAAGGTCGTAGTCAAGGACCAGGAAGCAAGCTCCACATAAAAGGTGGACGCCGACAAAAGAAAAGAGGTGGCAGACAAAGACAAGTGGTTGTTGAACAATCAACAGAACATGCATTTGAGAAACCAACGGCTCCTGTTATTCATAATGTGGAAATTCCCGATACCATTGTTGTATCTGAATTAGCACAAAAATTAGCAGTAAAGGGTGCGGATATTATCCGTACACTAATGGGTATGGGTGTTATGGCAACCATCAACCAAGTGGTTGACCAAGATACTGCCATCCTCATTGTTGAAGAAATGGGACACACTGCAACTCCTGTCAAAACTATTGATGAAGAAATCACCGCAGAAGAATTACTCGATAATATGGATAGTATCGAGAAAGTCACACGTCCTCCTGTTGTTACCATTATGGGGCACGTTGACCACGGTAAAACATCACTGCTCGACTATATTCGTCAATCACGTGTTGCCGATGGCGAAGCAGGTGGCATTACGCAACATATTGATGCGTATCACGTTGAGACAGACAATGGTGTTATCTCATTCTTAGATACCCCTGGTCATGCCGCGTTCTCCTCCATGCGTGAGCGTGGTGCAAATGCAACCGATATTGTTATTGTCGTTGTTGCTGCCGATGATGGTGTTATGCCGCAGACAGAACAGGCGATTAAATTTACACGCGCCTCTGGCTCACCACTCATTATCGCCATCAATAAGATTGATAAAGAGCAAGCCGATCCTGAACGCGTTAAAAACGACTTGGCAAATTACGAAGTCGTTCCTGATGACTGGGGTGGGGACGACGTATGTGTCAATATCTCTGCTAAGACAGGTGAAGGCATTGATAATCTGCTCGAAGCTATTTTATTACAAGCAGAACTCTTAGAGCTTACCGCGCGTGTAGAAGGCCCTGCAACAGGGTTAGTTATTGAGTCACGCGTAGAGAAAGGACGTGGAGCGGTTGCCAGTATTCTTGTAAAAGAAGGTACATTACAACGTGGTGATATTATCCTTTGTGGTTCTGAGTACGGTCGTATTCGCGCCATGCTGGATGAAAATGGTAAAACAGTGACGCATGCAACGCCTTCTATCCCTGTAGAAATACAAGGTTTATCAGGCACGCCAAGTTCTGGTTCTGAATTAGTGGTCTTAAAGAACGAGCGTCAAGCACGTGAATTGGCCGAAAAACGCCGTGAAAAAGAACGTGAAACTCGTTTTGCGATTCAGCAAGCTGCCAAGCTCGATGAAATGTTCGAGAAGATGAAGCCAGGCGAGAAAGCGGTCTTTAATATCTTACTTAAAACAGATGTTCACGGTAGTTTAGAAGCCATCAGACAATCACTTGACCAACTATCAACCGACGAAGTTGCGGTTAAAATCATCTCATCATCAATTGGTGGCATTACCGAAACGGACGTCACACTAGCCCAATCTGCCGAAGCCGTTATCTTAGGCTTTAATGTACGTGCCGATGCGGCTGCCCGACGTTTAGCTGCTGAGTCTGGCGTAGAAACACGCTATTACAGCATCATCTACGAACTCATTGATGATGTGCGTGATGCCATGAGTGGACTCCTCAAACCAGAGCTTCGTGAAGAGCTTATCGGTGTTGCTGAAGTTAAAGACACTTTCCGTGGCACAGGCTTTGGTCGTATTGCGGGCTGTTTGGTTATCGAAGGCACAATCAAAAGTGGCGAGCCTATTCGTGTACTACGTGATGATGTTGTTATCCATGAAGGTGAGCTTGACTCATTACGCCGCCATCAAGACATCGTTAAAGAAGTTAAAGTGGGTACAGAGTGTGGTATCGGTGTTAAAGCCTATGATGATGTTCGAGCGGGTGATAAAATCGAAGTATTCCATCGCTACGAAGTTGAACGCACACTCAAAAAGGACTAATCAGTATGCCTTACGATTATTCACGTACCGACCGTATTGGTGAGCAAATTAAGCGCGAACTCGCGCAGATAATTCGCAATGAAGTAAAAGATCCACGGGTCGGTATGGTGTCTATTCTTGATGTAAAAGTGACAAAAGACTTATATCAAGCCAAAGTCTATTTTGATACTTTACAACAAGATAACCATGAAGAGTGTGAGAAAGGGCTTAACCGTGCCGCAGGTTTTTTGCGCGGCGCATTAAGTCGTGCGATTAAACTGCGTAATACACCTGCACTAATTTTCATCTACGATGACACTGAACAAAAAGCAAATGACTTATCGGTATTGATTGATAAAGCCATCAAGTCTGATCAAAAAGAAAGCTAAACCACCCTCTTGAAAGCCAAAAAGCCTAAAGTTATCTTTCGTGACCTTAACGGTATTTTACTGTTAAACAAGCCATTAGGACTAAGCTCTAATGCGGCTTTACAACGCGCACGTTTTATCTTTCGCGCAAGAAAAGCAGGTCATACGGGGAGTTTAGATCCTCAGGCAACGGGGGTTTTACCGCTCTGTTTTGGTGAGGCAACCAAAGTATCTGGCTATCTGCTCGATTCAGACAAGCGCTATACCACCACCGTTCAACTTGGTCAAACCAGTACAACAGGCGATACTGAAGGTGAGATCCTCAATAGCACTCCCGTTACTGAATTTAGTGATGAGACACTGCAAACCGTACTCGATCAGTTCACAGGGTCTATCGTCCAAATTCCTCCCATGTTTTCTGCACTTAAACATAATGGCACCCCCTTATATAAACTAGCTCGCAAGGGGATTGAGGTTGAACGCAAACAGCGTAAAGTGACGATTTATGAACTCAATTTACTCAGTCGCACAACCGACACATTGCAACTCGATGTTCGTTGTAGCAAGGGGACTTACATCCGTACCCTTGCCCAAGATATTGGCGACACTTTAGGTTTTGGTGCTTATATTACAAGCCTTGAGCGCACCGAGGTATCACCCTTTGATTGCAGTAAGATTTATACGCTAGAAGAACTAGAGGCAATGCTTGAACAACAGCCCGATGAAAGCCTATTAGATAGCGCCCTCCTCCCTTTAGATACCGCCCTTAGTCATCATCCACAAATTATTTTAGATAGCGCAGAAGCCTCACGTATACGCAATGGCTTAAAAGTAGCCCGACACGATATACCCAATGCTCCACTTATTCGCGTATACGATGAATCAGGTGAGTTTATCGGTATCGGACGATTTTCTAGTGATGGACTGCTTGCACCTAAGCGCATGATGCGAACTAATTAGGACTCAAGAACGTGCTCGAATTGCCTGAGAAAAATCCTCGGCTTCCTCTGATGCTTGTCCTATTTCGGTAATATCAAAATACTCACGCGCGGCTTCATAAGGCAAGTCTGTATCAATCATATTGAGCTTATAAGCAATTTTATCCAAATTATCGGGGAGCAGATAACGCAAACTCCACCAAGGAATCGCCTTATCCGAAAATCGTCGGGTATGCTTAATAAGATTCGTTGTGCAATTATTCCATATCGTATTATAAAACTCAGGTTGCTTACCTAAACTATCTGCTCGTTTCAACATATCCAGCAAAACGGCTCGGATACGTTTTTGCTCAGTCTTAATGGGAAAAAGTCTTACCGTTGCGCCAATGACATTTGTACGCACTTTAATCACATCACTCTCATCTGCTATCACATACATTATTTCAAACTGACGAAAAAAGGCTTTAATTGGACTAAACTTTTTACCTTTTTTACGACGAATTTCTATTGATATAGAGAAATAGCTACCATCACTCAAACCAAACGACACAAAGGTATGCGCCACACCAAAAGGAGCAAAGGGTGAGATCACTAACCACGCGGAATCAACCTCATTGAGATCAATCGTCTTATCATAAAAAGCTAAATCAAAATCCCGCGTGGTACGATAGCTAATATCACGAATATTATTGATCCTCACCCTATCATCATCCAAAAAATCAACAGAAGGCATGACCGCTTGATCGGGTGACCAGTTACGCTTTAGAGAAGGTTTTGTGATAATCATAAAAATCACTCCCCCTACTATCAGCAAGGCAAGCATTAATAAAACGATAGTCAGCATCATTTCTCCTTGTTAATAAATCCACCTATAGACATTCATATATTATGCACTGATAAAACCCAAAAAATATCAGTTTAAATCATATTTTCAATACACATTAAACAACGCTCGTGATACCATCGCGCCTTTTATCGACTGATGAAAATAGTCATTATAAAGTAACCTCCCTACTATTGGTTGAATTGCTGGTTATAGGGTCTAATATGGAACTAGAAAGATATGTCTCTGAACGCAGAAACAAAAGCAAAAATTGTTGAAGATTTTCGTACCTCTGATACGGATACTGGCTCTCCAGAAGTGCAAGTTGCACTACTAACCGCCAATATCAAGCATCTTACTGAGCATTTTAAAACACACATTCATGACCATCACTCACGTCGCGGTCTACTAAGAATGGTTAATCAGCGTCGTAAATTGCTTGATTACTTAAATCGTAAAGACTCTACTCGTTACCAAGTACTAATCAAACGTCTTGGTCTACGTCGTTAGAAGCTTCGATAGCAAAATTAAAAACATCGCTTTTGCGGTGTTTTTTTGTATATGAGTCATGTAATTACCCGCCCCTTCGACTCCGCTCAGGGAGCTAATCTTATATAAGGACTCAAAGGATAGGTGAGTCCTTACAATCTCATAATACAAAAATCAAATTAGAAAACCCCTTTGTACTAATCAATAAACTGAGGCAATAAGGCTCCTACAAAGGAAACAGGAAGTCTCTATTAATTCATGGCTCAACGAATTGAGACTAGAACCAGAATCAATAGAGACATCCTATAATCAAAGAAGGAAGAAATATGTTTGATGTAGTAACTACTACTTTTCAGTATGGTGATAATACCGTTGAAATCGAAACAGGCGAGATCGCTCGTCAAGCAACGGCAGCCGTTAAAGTTGACATGGATGGAACAGTTGTCTTTGTAACGGTTGTAGGACAAAAAGATAATGGTGAAGAGCGTGACTTTTTCCCATTAACCGTAAATTATCAAGAAAAAGTTTACTCCGCAGGACGCATTCCAGGTAGCTTTTTCAAACGCGAAGGTCGCCCTTCCGAGTCAGAGACCTTAGTAGCGCGCTTAATTGACCGCCCTATTCGCCCTCTATTCCCTGCTGGCTTCCAAAACGAAGTACAGGTTATTATCACCGTTATGTCGCTTAACCCAGAAGTTGGCACAGACATTCCATCAATGCTCGGCACATCGGCAGCATTAGCCGCGTCAGGATTACCTTTTAATGGCCCTATGGGTGCAGCACAGGTTGGTTATATCGACGGCGAATACATCCTCAACCCAAGCAAAACACAACTCGAAGCCTCTAGCCTTGACCTAATGGTCGCAGGTACTGAAAATGCAGTGCTTATGGTTGAGTCAGAAGCAAAAGAATTACCTGAAGACGTTATGCTAGGCGCAGTTGCCTTTGGGCATGAGCAATCACTCGTTGCGATTGAAGCCATTAAAGAATTTGCCGCAGAAGTTGATGCAACACCGTGGGATTGGACAGCTCCAGAAAAAGACACATCACTTGAAGCAAAAGTTGCAGAAGCTTGTGAAACAGCACTCACCGAAGCCTTCCAAACAGCCGACAAAATGGAGCGTTACGCTAAAGTAGACCTTGCACTACAAGCAGCAATGGACGCAATACGCCCAGAAGGTTCTGAAGATGATGATGCGACACCGTCTAAAGCAGCGATTAAAGATGCTTTCAAAAACCTAGAAAAGAAAATTGTACGTAGCCGTATTATCGCAGGCGAGCCACGTATTGACGGACGTGATAGCACCACTGTACGCCCTATCGATATTCGCTTAGGCGTTTTACCACGCACTCA
>QOAQ01000008.1 GCA_003972955.1 Aquificaceae bacterium | reverse complement strand
GTAGAGAGGAAAGCGGAAGAGAGAATAAAAAAGGGGATGGCTAAAAAGGTGTAATGCTCTGAGAGTGCTTCAAATAATTTAAGCGCGATACTAGCGAGAGAATCATCGGCAAATAATAAAATGGTGACAATGCTAGAAAACCCTAAAGAGACCGCAACGGGTACACCTATCATCATGCAAAAGAAAAGTAGCAAAAATAAAGTGGGGATAACGTAAGATTCCATTATTTAGCCTCCGCTTTCAATACTTGTGCTTTTAAACTCTGCTCTTCAGAGCGAATCTGTTCAGCAAGCTCTAAACTCTCGCTTGCTTCATCAATATGAGAGAAACCCTCTGCTTCGCCTTTAAAAATTTTAATCAGCAGTTGGAAAAAACGAAAGAGTAATAATAAAAAACCAATAAAAATAATGCTTTCCGACATCCAACGTTCAACTTCTAAGTCCTCCATTTCAAGATTAATTAGTTTTAACTTGGTGAGATAATTCCATGCGCCGATCATAAAGATGATGCAATAAACAATACAGATAGAGACCGAGAGCATCCCCATTGCACGACGCATTTTTGTGGGGAATAATTTAACAAAACTATCAACCCCAATATGTGCGCCAACTTTAACGCCATAAGATGCGCCAAACAGCACAAACCACGCCATCATATACAGTGTCACTTCCTGCGACCAGTTGATGCCTGTGTTGAAACCAAAACGCAATATAACGTCAACAAAAACTAAGATAGTCATGCCCACTAGCAATAATGAAAGAAAACTTTCTTCAAACTTATTCATTATATTTTCTAGCATAGTCAATCTCTCCCTGAGTAAAAATAAAGGGATATACCTCAATGAGATATATCCCTTTTATTTATGGTTTAGAGTAAACTCATCAACTTACTCTTTATTTGCCGCAATCGCTGCATCTAATAAGTCTTTACCAACAATCGCTTCAAACTGCTTCCAAACAGGCTTCATAACATCTGCCCATTGTTGACGTTCTTCTTTTGTTAGTTCGATAACATTGGTGCGTTTACTATCAATGATAGCTTGCTTGTCACTCATGGATTTTTCTGCGGCAACTTTATTACCATATTTAACGGCTTCATCCAGTGCTTTTTTAAGCTCGGTACGGACATCTTTATCTAAACCATTCCAAAACTCAGCAGAAGTCACCACCATATAATCTAACAGACCATGATCTGAGGAAGTAATATTGTCTTGCACCTCGTAGAATTTCTTAGAGCGAATGTTAGACCATGTATTCTCTTGCCCATCAATGGCTTTAGTTTGCAGTAAGGTGAAAACCTCTGAATAAGGCTTCTTCAAGGGAGTTGCGCCAACGGCTTCAAACTGAGCCGCTAAGACATCGGATGACATAATACGGAACTTCAAACCTTTCGCATCAGCAGGAACGTGTAATGGCTTAGAAGCCGACATTTGCTTCATACCATTGTGCATATAACCTAAACCGATTAAGCCTTTTTTCTCAACAGATTTTAGTAACCCCTGCCCTGCTTCACTCTGCTGAAAACGCTCTGCCGCTGCCATGTCATTAAACAGAAACGGTAGATCAAAAATTTGTAATTTCTTTGTGTATTTTTTAAATTTAGATAAGGAGGGTGCGGCTAATTGCACATCGCCTAATAATAAAGCTTCAAGTACTTTATTATCACCAAACAACTGTCCATTGGGGAAAATTTCAACCTTTACTTTTCCTTTCAAACGCTCATCCACCAAGGCTTTAAATTTAGTCGCCATTTGACCTTTTGGTGTATTCTCAGCAACAACGTGTGAGAATTTCAAGGTAATGGGTGATGCATAGGCAGACAGAGAACCTAAAGCAAATGCTGCCGCAGTCGCCAGAGCTAAAATAGACTTCTTCATATTATTTTCCCTAAAAAATTATTGGTAAGGAAGTTTCAAGTAATGAATCTGCCTATATTGTGCAGATATTTTGTTTCTGATTGGATTATCTCAAAAGGCGCATAGTGACTCTACGCAACGATTGAGATGATTCAATCAGGGACAAAAGAACAAGCAAGATGGGTAGATTTATTGCTTGGAACTTCCTAAGCATGTTAAACAAAAAGAATATATGCAATAAAAATGCCAAAAATAAAATTAAAGTGATAATAAATTATATGAGTATGAAAATACTGAGTTTATTAAATGATAAGATGAGCGGAGAATAAAAAATACAAATCATATTTGGCGGAAAACCGCCTATTTGTATATAACACCATAATGGGGAGACCGCCTAAATACAGACAAAAATAATGAACCAACTGGAGTCATCTACTTGGCTTTACTTCTCAAAAAGTTAATCGCCACTAAAACTGATTCCTTCCAAATAATCTCTTTTGTATCGACCATTTCCCATAGTGCATCTAAGTCCACCCATTTTTGGTCAACAATAATGTCATCTTCATCAGGGTTCTCAATAGGCTCTGCCATTAACTGGGGATTATTGGCAATAAAATAGAAAATATTGACTGAAGAAAAATTTCTATCAAATTGATGATAAAGCGACCACTCCTCCGCTTCCATTTTAATTTCTTCCGCCAGTTCTTCTTTTGCTGTTCCTAAATTATCCAAATGAGGTTTATCCATGCCGCCTGAAACAAACTTCCACATTTCTGCATCTTGGTCTTTGCGGTACTCTTTAATTATCAAGATTTTCTTATCGTGATACGGAAAGATAATAACAATATCGTTTCTTGCTTGACGTGGTTTGTGATACTGCTTTTTTATGATTTTCTCAGACATACATTATCCTAGTATTGGCTTTAAATACTCACCCGTAAACGAGCCTTTTATCTCTGCCACGTCTTCAGGTGTGCCTACAGCAATTACCTCACCACCGCCACTGCCCCCTTCTGGGCCGAGGTCAATAATCCAGTCGGCTGTTTTTACTACATCCAAATTATGTTCGATAACGACAATGGTATTACCTTCGTCACGCAAACGGTGTAGCACTTTTAATAAGACATCGACATCGTGAAAGTGTAGCCCTGTGGTTGGCTCATCCAGAATAAAGAGGGTTTTTCCTGTACTACGTTTGGATAGCTCTTTACCTAGCTTTACTCGTTGCGCTTCACCGCCTGATAGTGTGGTGGCGTTTTGCCCTAGTGTGATATACGACAAACCAACGTCCATTAGCGTTTGTAATTTTCGATAAATATTCGGAATGGCGCTAAAAAACTCAACGGCTTCCTCCACCGTCATATTCAGCACTTCGTAGATATTTTTGCCTTTATAGCGCACATCTAAGGTTTCACGGTTATAGCGTTGACTATTGCACACATCGCAGGGTACATACACATCGGGCAAAAAGTGCATTTCAACCTTGATTAAGCCATCACCACGACACGCTTCACAGCGCCCTCCTTTGACATTAAAGCTAAAGCGTCCTGCGGTATAACCACGCGAACGCGCTTCGGGCGTTGAAGCGAATAGGTCACGAATGGGGGTAAACACGCCTGTATAGGTAGCAGGATTAGAGCGCGGGGTGCGACCAATCGGTGCTTGATTTATATCGACTACTTTATCGATATAATCCAAACCTTCGATTTTTTCCATAGGTGATTTTTTTATTTCACTGCCGTGTAAAAAGTGTGCCACATTCGGATATAAAGTACGGTTGATAAGCGTTGATTTACCCGAACCAGAAACTCCCGTCACACAGGTCATTAATCCAATAGGGATTTCTGCGGTGACTGATTGTAAGTTATTCCCCGTTGCGCCAATGATGCGTAAGGTCTTTTTCTTATTGATAGGCACACGTTTCGCAGGAATTTCTATTTTACGCTTGCCCGATAAAAACTGTCCTGTACTAGAGTCCAGATTATTTGCCACCTCTTCGGGTGTGCCTTGTGCGGTGATATAACCACCATGTTTTCCAGCTCCTGGACCAATATCAACCACATAGTCCGCCATGCGAATCGCGTCTTCGTCATGCTCGACGACAATCACGGTATTGCCTAAGTCGCGCAGATGAGTCAGTGTTTTTAATAAGCGCGCGTTGTCGCGCTGGTGCAAGCCAATAGACGGCTCATCTAACACATACATCACACCCACTAAGCCAGCACCTATTTGCGATGCTAAACGTATACGCTGTGCTTCACCACCTGATAAGGTTTCTGAGCTACGACTTAAAGTAAGGTAGTTTAGCCCCACATTGACTAAAAATTCTAAGCGCAATTTAATTTCACGCACTATTTTATCGGCAATTTTCCCCTGTTTTCCTGGTAAGTCCAACTGATTAAAAAACTGATGACACTCTCCAATCGACATACCCGTCACTTCAGGTAGGTTTTTATTGGCGACAAACACATGACGCGCTGACTCATTCAAACGCATACCCGCACAATCAGGACATTCATCAACCGACATAAATTTAGTGAGTTCTTCACGCACCGCATTGGAGTCGGTGTCTTTATAGCGACGCTCCATATTATGCACCACACCTTCAAAGGTATGGGTACGTTGAAAGGTCTGACCTTTTTGTCCCACGTAAGTAAAATCTATTTTCTTGCGTCCACTACCGTATAAAATAACTTTTTGGATTTTTTTCGGTAATGCTTCATAGGGTGTCTCAACGTCAAAATCATATTCTTTTGCCAAGGAAGTAATCATGTGATGATAATAGGCATTACGCTTATCCCAACCGCGTATAGCACCGTCTGCTAAACTTAATTTAGGTTTAGATACCACACGCTTAATATCAAAAAATTGATGCACACCCAAGCCATCACAAGTCTGACACGCTCCGCTAGGGCTATTAAACGAAAATAAACGGGGTTCTAGCTCTTGCAAAGAGTAGCCACATAAAGCACAGGCGTAGTTTGCTGAGAACAGTAGTTCATCTTCTTTACTCGATGTATCCATCCACGCAATACGTGCTAATCCATCGGATAAACGTAGTGTCGTTTCAAGTGACTCAGCTAAACGTAAAGACAAATCATCACGGACTTTAAAGCGGTCAACTACAACTTCAATGGTATGTTTCTTGCGTAACTCTAAAGTCGGTACATCATCTAAATCGTACACCACGCCATCGACACGCGCGCGTAAAAAACCCTGCGCTTTAAAGTCTTTAAACAGGTTGACATGCTCCCCTTTACGGTCACGAATAACAGGCGCAAGCATCATCAACTTACTGCCTTCGGGTAATGCCATAATCGCATCAACCATTTGGCTGACGGTTTGTGCTTCTAATGCTTGATGATGTGTTGGGCAGGTAGGCTGACCTGCGCGGGCATAGAGTAAACGTAGGTAATCATAAATTTCTGTAATCGTGCCAACCGTCGAACGAGGATTGTGCGAGGTGGTTTTTTGCTCGATAGAAATGGCGGGGGATAAACCCTCGATATGATCTAAATCGGGCTTTTCCATCATCGACAAAAACTGTCGTGCATAGGCAGATAAGGATTCTACATAACGACGTTGCCCCTCTGCGAAAATGGTATCAAATGCTAAAGACGACTTCCCCGAGCCAGATAAGCCTGTGATAACAATTAATTTATCGCGTGGTAAATCTAAATCAATATTTTTAAGGTTATGGGTACGCGCACCACGAAGGCTGATTTTTTTCACAGGGGGAACTCGCTTGTTATTGGTATTACTTAAAACCACAGAACTCTAAATATCTATTAGTGTCCGTATTGTTCCGTGTATTTCGTGGTTGTAAAATATTCACACTACTTAAAACCACAGAACACACTAAATACACGGAAGACTTATCTCATTAGATATGATCAATCCTGAGTTTAATAGCTTATGACATATGCAAAAAGTTGCAAAATCTTACTCTAAATATCTATATTATCGTCCGTGTTGTTCTGTGTATTCCGTGATTTTAAAATATTCACACTACTTAAAACCACGGAATACACTGAATACACGGAAAATTGATCTCATTAGTATAATGTCTAGATACTACTGTCGAGGTGCTTCAATTTTTTCTAGCACACTCTGAATAATTTGATCGGTACTATACCCTTCTAACTCCATTTCTGGTGCTAAACCAACACGATGACGTAATACAGGCAGTGCAATATCTTTAATGTCATCAGGGGTTATATGGTCACGATTATTTAACATGGCTTGCGCTCTCGCGGCACGAATCAAAGAGATGCTTCCTCGTGGTCCTGCGCCAATACTCAAACCTTGCCAATCTCGTGTGGCGCGCGTGATACGTACAGCATAATCAATCACGCTCTGGTCTGCTTGCACTTCTGAGACCAAGCTTTGCATCTGCAAAATCGTTTCAGGCGATGCGACAGCGGTTACACGTGATAAATCGAGCTGATCACCTGTTTGATGATTTGTGACAGCGGCAACCATTAAACTTTCTTCTTGCTCATTAGGATAGTCGATATAGATTTTCAATAAAAAACGATCTAACTGCGCTTCTGGCAACGGGTAAGTTCCCTCTTGTTCCAGTGGGTTTTGGGTTGCTAAGGTCATAAACGGTAAGGGAACATCATGCGCCTCCCCTTCTATTGTCACTTGTCGCTCTTGCATTACTTCTAATAAAGCCGATTGTGTTTTTGCAGGCGCACGGTTTATTTCATCGGCTAATAATAGGTTAGTAAAGACAGGACCTTTGTGCAGATTAAATTGGCTATTTTTCATATCATACAGTGTATGACCTGTTACATCGGCAGGCATTAAGTCAGGGGTAAATTGAATACGTGAGAACTGCCCCGAAAATGTATTAGCTAAGGCACGTACTAATAAAGTCTTACCTAAACCGGGTACACCTTCAATTAACACATTGCCACCTGCTAATAGTGCGATAAGTGTTTCGTGCACTACTTTTTGCTGCCCGATAACGGCTTTGCTAATTTCTGCTTTGATTGATTGTGCTAGCTCACTTGCCTGAGCCAAGGTCATCGAAGTCATATTGAATTCCTGATTTCTTCTAATTGTTTAACCAATTCGGTAAATTCATCTGCCGAGGTTTTGTGTGATGCTACTTTTTGATCGAATAATAATTTATGTACCACGCTTTGTGATAAGTCTAAACGTGTTGCAAGCTGTTCTATTTTTTCTGCTGATGATAATTGTTGCCAGCCTAGGTGGGTTAGAGCGATACGCTTATTCAGTGCTTCACGACTACTTTCTATTAATTTGTGTTTTTGCTTATGTTTCCAGTAGAAATTACCACTCGCAGCAATATGTTCGATTAAGCTACGACGATCTTCTGCGGCTTTAGGAATCAAAGGACCAAAACGGTGAGAAGAGCGGTATAACCAGAGAATAAATAAAAGCGCGAGCGATACAATAAACGTCCATGCCGTTGCCCACATTAAACGCCAGAGTGCTGGCATTTCGTCGTTATGGATTAGCCACACTGCTTCTGGTGTATTGAGTCCGTGGACTAACTGCCATAATATCTCCGCATGGTCAGCTTTACGAATATTGCGGTTATTAATAAAGTCTAAATTTGCCAGTACGGTTATCATGCCTTTATCAATTGATCGACGCAGTATAAACACCTGCTTTTGTACTTTAATCGCTTCATCATCACTTGTGGAGGTGTTATTAGCACGATCAATCGCATCAAAGCGCTTAATCTCTAAATCCAAAGCTCTTACAGAACCCTCCATTTGGATAGGTATTTGCGTATGCTCCAACTTAATTGTCTCCCCTACATCAAGCTCCAGCAGAGATTGCAACGGATCATCAGAAAAAGTATCTTCATCTGACAGTATTTTTGAATAATCAAAGCTCTGTGTCATACGTACAATTAAATGCCCGCCTGCTTCTACCCATGCGTATAACGCATCTATTTTTTGGCTTGATAATGTTTTTCGTTTAGAGCTAATCAGAAGCACGGTATTTGTATCGGGTAACTGGCTTAACTCTTGTACACTATGTTTTGAACTTGCAGGAATTCCCATACGACGTAAAAAAATACGTGCCGCATATAAAGGATTACTAAGTGCTTCGCCTTCTAAACTAATTTTATTGGTCGATTCAATAATCTCTAAACGCTGATATAAATTGTAAAGCCCTAAACCTAAAGCAATCAGCAACACACTGCCTAGCAACCATTTTGTGACTGTATTCATGCTATCACCTCATGGTAAGCAAAATCAGTTTGCCAATGAGAGAATAACCATGCCATTGCCTCTTCTGCTGGTGTGCGATGGGCATAGGCAATCAATTGCCACTGTGTTGTTAGCTGGGTTAAATAGTGTTGCTTATTTTCAGGCAGTGATATTTTACTGAGCTTTAAAATATCGCCTTCGGTATGACTCTTTTCCAAGAGTATCTTTTCTTGATTCACAAGCTGGGCGAGTGCGCCCCGATACAACAAACTTAAGGACTCTCTACACTGCTGTTTATCCCATAGCTGTTGTGCTTCTTTGGCAATATCTTCGGGTAAAGATTCTTTACGAATATCCATACCAAATAAAATATCAGGTGCTTGATACTCGTCTTCCTCATCGGCTTCAGATGTGAATAAGTGCAACCATTTATCACGACTTAAATACAACATTACCGCAGCGATAAATAATAAAATCCATAGTGAATATTCAATCAATACCGCAAAAAAATGGGCAATAGGCTTTAAAGAATCTGCCAGTGAATTGCTTGTGTTAACATCACGTTTAT
Organism: Aquificaceae bacterium; assembly: GCA_003972955.1. Classification (GTDB taxonomy): domain Bacteria; phylum Pseudomonadota; class Gammaproteobacteria; order Thiotrichales; family Thiotrichaceae; genus JAGLBW01. Next base: position 4,781 of record QOAQ01000008.1, on the reverse strand, counting down.
CTGGGCTATCAAAGGATTTTAATTTCCACTCTGTTGTTTTTTTTTCACCCTTTAAATCTTTGCTATTGATAATATTAATAATAATTTCTTTAGAATCACTCGCAGGCAAACGTGTACCTTGCAAATAATCAACTTCACTGGTTTCGGGTACATCTTCGCTTTCTGTTGCCGCATACGATGGTTTAGAGGCTAAGGTCATATTAATCAATACCGCTAATGCCATTATGGTGACGATGGAGAGTGTCTTTTGTGTCATAGCGTGGAGGCGTTTGGCAATATTACGAAATGAAATTTCTATATCCCATGCTTCTAATTGTGTGCGACGGTTAATGTATAAAGCAAAGTTTGCGGCAATGTAAAAAGGCTCGACAAGCAGGGTAACGAGAATAAAAATAAAACTAACGCTGAGCGTCATCCATGTCGCTACTGACCCTAGTTCAGGGTTAAAGAGATTGCTGAAGACAGGCTTTAAATAATCACCAGGAATAAATAATATAAACAGTCCAAAAACAGATGCGGTAAGAATCATCTCAATAAAAGCTAAGCCCACCGTTAACCAGATAGCTTCAGAATGTACTGCTCCAAGTAATACCTCTTGACGTTTTGCTCGCTGCTTTCCTTTTAAGCGTTCTAATTGCCAAATGGGTAGGTTAAAACCACGCGAGAATGAAAAACGTCGCAAGGTTAACGCTCCTAAGGAGGAGTAGCTTAATAATGAAGGAATATCACGCAATGCTTGCAGGGTGCTTAATTCATGATTAAATAATTTTTGGCTGAGAATATGTAATATCAAACGGTGACTATAAGGTTTGATCCACCAAAAAAATAAGACAATATGCAGATAATATTGCTGAGGAATAAACAGAAAAGCAGGGATTAAATACAGTAAATTGAAAATAATCAGCGCAGGATAAATAGATGTCCACCACCTTTGCACCATCGCAAAGCCAAGATCAACTGCTTCCCATGGTGAGCGTAAACGGATATTTGCGCTGATTTGTTCAAGCTGCATGATTCACCTTCTCTCGACCAAGAAGCCAAAAATAGGCAAACACCAATGACCATAATAAAAAAGCCACCACATATTTAATCATCACAGGCATAACGGTAGACGACCAAAATGCTTCAATAAAAGCAGCGATAATAAACATGGTTGCCGCACCATACATAATTTGCACGGCTATTTTACCGTTATCAATTAAAGCACGCACACGGGATTTTCGTCCTGGTTTTATCAATGCCATGGTTAATTTAAGCCCTGCCGCGCCTGAAATAACAATAGCCGTTAATTCAAACGCACCATGCCCTAACACAAAGCCCCAAAAGGTATCCAAAAAGCCAAGCTGAGTTAAATGCCCTGCGGCTGCGCCAATCATCAAACCATTAAAGGCTAAAAAGAACAGTGTTCCAATACCAAACAATAAGCCCCCTGCAAAGTTACGAAAACCGATGCCTGTATTATTTTTAATATAAAAACCAAACATATATAAGTCAGAATCAGAGTCACGCTCGCGTCCGATTTTATGCAGGAAAGAGTCAGGGTCGTACATAGATTCTAGCTGACGCACATTATCACCGTCCATTACGCTATACACTAGGTCTGGCTGTATCTGTATGGCAATAATCATGGCAAAAAAAGGTACATAAAATAAAGCACTTGCCCATGCCACTAAACGCCATTCTTTACGGATAAGTGCGGGAAAACCAGCGGCAAAAAAATGTTTAATATGATGCCAAAAATTAGTGTGTGAACTGTAAAGGCTCTGATGCCCTCTGGTGACTAAACGGTTTAAGCGTTGTAATAAAACAGGGCTGTATAAACGTGAACTGGCAAGTGAATAGTGATGACATATTTGTCGGTAGACATTAGGAAGGTCTATCTCTTTAGGTGCTTCCACAGGATTTTTTTTACTTTTTTTCTGGCTTCGTGATAATTCTTGATAATCTAACCACTGCTCAAATGCTTGCCATTGCTGTTCATATTTTTCGATAAACTGAGACTGTTTCATAGTGCTACCTCTTCCCCGCTATCCAACGGCTTAAACCATTAAGGTAGCTTGTTTTAGCCCCCTCTTCAGCATCATCGACTAAAAGCCCTGTTAAACCAGCTAGTTCTTCCGCTCGATCTTTAGTAAGACTTTTTTGACGCTGCTGAAACTGTAAAAGCGTTTGCTGTTCTTTACTTTGCAGACTTACAGGAGGCGTGATGCTAATAAGCGAGTCACTGCTTTCATCATCAAGATCATTGTTTGATACGGTCTTTAACAGCTCATTATCTTTATATAAAACCACTGTACCCGCCACAAGATCACCCAAGCGTTGGAAACGTTTATTCAACAACATGCTGACTAAGCCAAAACCATAAAACAAAGGTAGAAAATCAACAAAACGCAATAAGTTACGGATCATTGATGCAGAAGGTGTAACAGGACTGCCGTTATCTTGAACAACGTATAAATTTAGTGATTTTTTACCAGGTGTCTGCCCATTTTTAAATAACTCAAAATAGACAGGGTAAAACCATTCAACTAAAAAAGTAATAATCAGAGCAAGACCTGTTCCTGTAGAGCCTAGAATAGCTAAAACAATAAAAGTGGCGGTATAGATAAGAATGCGGATTAAACTATCGACGAGCCAAGCCAACATACGTGGCATAGGGCCTGCGGGAGAAAGGCTAAGATTAATGCCTTCGGGTGTATTAACGGTGTAAACCGTATCAAGACTATGAGCGAGAGCCATGCTGGTTCCCAGTGTTTAAATGTTTATAATTATTTTTTCATCTGCTTCAAAGCTCTGGAAATTGCAGATACGTTTTCAGCCTCCCGCTTATGTTAAAAGGGGAGACTTTTAAAATCTGTCACAATCTCTAAGCTGAATTCATGGAATTCAGCTACAAACCAAAGAGCAATTACTTAGCGCCTTTGCCATTAATGCTTTGAATACAGATTTCAGTATAGTTTTGACGATGTCCTGTACGCTTTTGATGATGCTTACGACGTCTAAACTTAATAATCTCAACCTTCTTGCGACGACCATGTGATCTAATTTGTGCTTCAACGACTGCTCCTTCAACAGCAGGAGAACCAACGGTTAAATCATCACCATCTGAAACCATTAATACATTATCAAAAGACCATGTTGCGCCTTCCTCTGCTGCGATAGTTTCAACCCTTAAAACATCACCTGGTGACACACGATATTGCTTACCACCTGTTTTGATTACAGCGTACATCTTTTGATCCTTCTATTATTGTGAACATAAGAAGTCACTTATGACTTCTTATAAATTAATCATGAAAAACTGAACCGCGCAATTTAAAAAGAAATGAGTAACTTTGTCAACCAACAAATACAATTTTGGCATACTATTTCATAATATTAGTGCAGATCGAATATCCGCCTAATCTAAACATCATACTTACACAGTCTCCTAAGGCTTCAATAGCTCTTCAATATCCCTCCTTTACCGTCAATCTCTGACTAACGGTAGACAACCCGACAACCCGCCTATTTGGCAAGATAAACTTAGAATCACTTACCACACTCTCTTGATAAAATTTTTTAGTAGGAAACTGAGACTTATGAGCAAGTCTCATAATATCTACATCACAGGAGTCTAGCCATGAATAAAACAACCCGTAAATTATTTACCCCGAGCAATAATGCGTTATTAAGTTGTTTAATTATAGGGGCTTCTGCCCCCATCTCCGCAAATGCAGACAACATAGATAATATCATTAATGAATTTACGGCTAAGGCTTCTCAATATACTGATGTAAATGGGATTCGTATCAGGGATAGATCGCTTGCATATCACCGCAAAAATAAAACAGGCACTGACTGGAAACTAAAAGTACATGATTATAATTTGCACGGAGAAACAGGTGCAGATACTTATGAAGGTGATGAAATAATTGGTGCTATCACAAAAGAGTTTAATGAATATATAACAACAGAACTCAGTGTTGGAGCCGTCTATCTCTCAAACCAACGCACTGGTGACGAGACAAAATTTACAAACTACAAAGCCAAGGTGACAGCAAAACCTAACAGTAAAGTGTCTTTTAGCATAGAGCATGGTGAAGATTTGCTCTTTAAAGAAGCTATTATTGAAGATGACACAAACAAACTTGTCTCAGGAAAAACAAGTAAAATTTCTGGGACTTGGCGAGCCGCTAAACGCGTTATTATTGAAGGTAGCTCACAATATCGTGAGCTGAGTGATGGCAACCGATCAAGACACCATAGAGCCGTTGCTTTATACGGTATTTCACCTGATACACCTTGGATATGGGCTGGTGTTGAAACCCAATCATTATCTTATGATGATAAAAAATCTAACTACTGGTCACCTGAAGACTATGAAGCACATGCGCTTGTTATTAGTAGTAATTTTGCAATTAATAAAAAACTTAGTGTCAATATAAATGGCAATATTAATCGTACAAAAGAAGATAATTTTGACTGGGCTTCAGGTAGCGCTATTACTGTAGGTGCAAAATATAATCTTACCGATAAAGCGAGTATAAAAGCACATGCAACTTATTCAGAGTCAACTCGAGAAAATGCTAGTTGGAATGGCAATAATGTTGGCGTTTCATTTACTGTATCTGATTTTTAACCTCTAATAATCCTGAATCCGTGAGGCAACTACGGCATGATGAACAAGCTATTGATTCCACAGCGATTTAAAAAATACCCGCTTAACCTATGGGTGAAGCTAAGATTTTTGAATTTCACTGTGAAACCAATATCTTACCCCTCATATCCGCATTTGCCTC
>QOAQ01000101.1 GCA_003972955.1 Aquificaceae bacterium | reverse complement strand
GGCAAATGCGGATATGAGGGATAAGATATTGGTTTCACAGTGAAATTAAAAAATCTTAGCTTCACCCATAGGTTAAGCGGGTATTTTTTAAATCACTGTGGAATCAATAGCTTGTTCATCATACCGTAGTTGCCTCACGGATTCAGGATCTACTAATAGAAGCTCATTTATCTAGATCCGCTACACACTCATCAATCAATAGTTTCATTTCTTCAGGAGATAATAATGCCTGTTGCTCGTAGGGGATTCTACCTTTGCATTGTTTGCGCAAACCAGCCATGACATTGCGTGAATGGGGCATTTTATTGGGGGATTTGCCTTGGAAGTTACGTGTTGCACATTCGTTAACAGACTGCGTAAAACGATTCGCAGGTACACCTATTTTTTTTGAGATACGACGACATTCTGCAACCACTAACTCAAGTGGCATACCAGTAAAATCAACCAAGTCTGTTTCTTCACCTAATAATGAAGGGGAAAAAGCACTGCCATCTTCGCTTTTACGCTCTTTTTCTTCTACTAGCTCAATACCTACGTCAGAGTTAGTTTTATTTTCAGGAATTTCCAAGGTGATTTTTTCATTTGGGATTGTTTTTTTGTCTTGCAGACCTTTTACCCACTGGTATTTCATGCCGAGAAAGACCATTACAAAAAATACGACAACGGCTAGTACTATTGTCCACAACAATGTTTTCCATTTCATTGCTTAACTTCTCAATTACTTTATTTTTTCTAAGACCGAGCATTAATTCATATATCCTAAATTAATACCCTTCTTAGGCTTACCCCAAAGAGGTTTCTTCACGCCACGTACTTTAAACTTTTTTATTCTATCTGTCTTTTTCTTTGTTAAAAGCTTAGCAGAAAAGGCATTTGGTAGCATATTATCAAAACGGCTAGCATCTTTTCGTTTGTAGTGCTTTTCGTAAGCGGTGTCTGTCACTAAAGGATTGGTTGAGTTAATCAATAAAAAGCCAACGGCGGTGCTTTTAATACGCATTAACTGCTCTAGTGTATAACGTATTTTTGAAATTTGTAGTTTTGCTTCATCCGCAACAATTAAGGTTGATGACACCAGTGAGGATAATATTAGTGTATCTGCGAAACCACCGACTGGGGGAGAGTCAATAATAATAAAATCAAATTTTTGCTCTGCCTGAGCAATTAAAAACTGCATTCTTTCACTGCTGAGTAAGCGCATACTATCAGTATCATTGCTACCTGATGGAATAACATATAAACCGCTCACGCCCTTAATTTGCTGAGTAACTTCCAGCAAGCCATCGTCTTCACCTAAGAAGTTACTTAAACCCCGCTTATTATAAATTCGCATTTTTTCTGCGATAGAAGGTTTGCGTAAATCGGCGTCTATCAATAAAACTTTCATTCCCATTTGCGCATAGGCACACGCCATATTACAGGCGGTGGTGGTCTTTCCTTCGTTTGGAGAAGAGCTGGTGACTAATAAAACTTTGCCTCTTTCTCGTGCCAAGGTAAAGCGCACATTAGCCGAGAGAACACGATAAGCTTCCGAAAAAATTGCTGATGGTTTTAACACGGTTGCCATCGCTATTTCTTTATTGGAGATTCTCTTTGGTTTTGGCACTAAACCAAGCACAGGAAGCCCTGTTATACGCTGTAAATCTTCGGTGGAACGCACCGATTGATCTAATGCTTCCCGTAAAAACGCTAATGCCAGCCCAAGAAATAAGCCACTCAATAATCCGACGATCATATTTAACGAGGGTCTAGGACGATATTTTTTTACGGGCGTAATCGCAGGGTCAACCACCTTAATACTACTGGTATTGACCGATGAGGCAATACTAACCTCTTCAACACGTTGCAAAAGGTTTTTATACAAGCGCGCGTTTGATTCTACTTCACGTTTATACTTATTATAGTCAACACCGCTGTCTTGCAAAGTTTTCAGCTTTTTATTGAAACGCGATAACTCAGAGCGTAAGCGTCTTTCTTGTGCTTTTGCGGCTAAATAGGTAGCTTTTAACGAGCGACCTGCCGCCCCTTTAATCAGTTGTAGTTCACGATTAAGCTTAGTACGTACACCCACAATTTGCTGATTCAAACGTCGCATATCAGGGTATGTTGGTTTAAACAGCTTGCGTTTTTCTTGATACTGCCCCTCCAAATCAACTAAACGTGACTTTAAACCAACAATCACAGGGTTAGTTAGCGCAGATGATGTACTCCCCCTACCCTGCATCGCTCTATACTGACTCTCAGCCGCAGAACGTGCAATTTCGGCATGCACAAGCGCAGCGTTTAATTCATTCAATTTCGTGACATGGCGAGTTTGATTCTCATCAATACCCAATATGCCTTTTTCATTGGAATAGGCAACTAGCTTTTCTTCTGATAATCTCAAGCGTTCACGCGCTTCTTCAACCTGCTTATTTAAAAAACGCTTGGCAAAATCACCCGTCTCACTACGCGAATCCAACTGTGACCTGATAAAATTATCCACCAAGCTAGTCACAACATTTTTAGCTTCTTCAGGCGAGTTGCCTTCATAGTAAATTTCAACCAAGTGGGTTTTATCAATGGGCTGAACTAATAAGCGATCTAATAATAATTTAGGGTAATCTTCCACCCCCTTATTTCTTTTCTTAGAAGCTTCTGCTAACCCCAACGCTATTAATCCTTGCTTCAATAACGATGGTTTGTCATTTGTTCCCGCAAGGCTTTGATACAAATTAGTCTCGGCAATCACTTTAGACAATAACTTGCGACTTTTTAATGTTTCATAGCGCGTGCGAAAGAAAGGGTCATTTAAGCTATCAACCTCACCGCCTAAATTATCTGTCTTGCCAAAATTAACGACCTCAACACCCTGTCGCTCGATCTGAATCGTAGCATTTGCCCGATAGGTTGACTTAGCCGACAAGGTAAACAGTAAGGCGACAACTAAAGATAAAATAACCGAAAAAATCACCAACCATTTGCGTCGCCAGATAATTGAAAATAACTCCGATAAAGAAAGCTCCCGCTTAATATCTGGACTTGCAGAAGCGTCCACCATTTGAATATTAGACAATGGAATAGCAGTGTCGTGAGTAGCCGCCGATAAATTGCCAACTGCTTTGATAACAGGAACAGTCATGAGATAAAACCTAAATACTTATTTTTATAATTGGGAAAAATTTTATAGATACGTCTCCAATAATAAACGTATTCTCTGGTGTAGAAATATTTTCTCGATAAAAGGGCTTAATTGATGTTATTCATTCTCTCTACTCAAACAATAAAAAGATTATTTTTAGTACGAACAAAGACATAATTATCACTACACCCTATTTCAATAAGTTGTTATCATGCCCGCGCGTAAAAATTTAATACTACTAAATAAACACACGTGGCCTGACGTAAGGGTCACCACTGGAGAAAATATAATGCCAATTATTACCTTGCCTGACGGAAGCCAGCGCGCTTTTGATAATCCTGTTTCTATTTTAGAAGTTGCTACCGATATCGGCCCTGGTTTAGCAAAAGCGACCATTGCGGGCAAAATAGACGACACCATCCTTGACGCAAGCCACATGATCGAAACGGATGTTGCTTTGCAAATCATCACCACATCAAGTGATGAAGGCTTGGAGGTTATTCGTCATTCATCGGCTCACTTAATGGCGCAAGCGGTTAAACAACTCTTTCCAGACGCTCAGGTAACAATTGGTCCTGTTATCGAAGATGGTTTTTTCTATGACTTTGCTTATGAACGCGCTTTCACGCCAGAGGATGTAACGGCGATAGAAAAACGTATGCAAGAAATCATCAAACAAGATATTCCTGTTGAACGTAGCATTATGCCCCGCGATGAAGCGGTCACCTTCTTTAAAGACATGGGCGAAGCATACAAAGCTGAAATTATCGAAAGTATTCCAGACGATCAAGACTTATCCTTATATCGTCAGGGTGACTTTATTGATCTTTGTCGTGGCCCGCATGTTCCTAGCACAGGGAAGATTCCTGCGGTTAAGCTCACAAAACTGGCAGGTGCATATTGGCGTGGTGATTCTAATAATGAAATGCTACAACGTATCTACGGTACAGCGTGGGGTAATAAAAAAGAGCTGAAAGCATATATTCGTCGCATTGAAGAGGCAGAGAAGCGTGACCATCGTAAAATTGCGCGCAAATTAGATTTATTCCACCTTCAAGAAGAAGCCCCAGGGCAGGTATTCTGGCATGCAAAGGGTTGGACGATCTACCAAGCCATCGCTCAATACATGCGTGAGCAACAGCGTTTACGTGACTATCAAGAAATCAACACTCCAGAATTGGTTGACTTTTCTTTATGGGAACGCTCAGGTCATGCGGCTAAATACAGTGAGGATATGTTCTCCCTTGAAAGTGATGGCAGACAGTTTGCACTAAAACCTATGAACTGCCCTTGTCACGTGCAAGTCTTTAATCAAGGCTTAAAAAGCTACCGCGACTTACCTATGCGTATCGCAGAATTTGGTTCTTGTCACCGTAATGAAATGTCGGGCGCACTGCATGGACTTATGCGAGTACGTGGCTTTGTACAGGATGATGGACATATTTTCTGTACGGAAGATCAAATCCAAGCAGAAGTTGCTGATTTTATCGACTTCTTACATGATGTGTATAAAGACTTTGGCTTTGATGATGTTATCTATCGCCTCTCTACGCGCCCTGAAAACCGTGTCGGCAGCGAAGAAAACTGGGACAAAGCAGAAAAAGCACTGGCGGATGCGCTAGATGCTAAAGAACTAGACTGGGAAGAACTACCCGGTGAAGGCGCTTTCTACGGGCCTAAAATTGAGTTTTCACTCAAAGATTGTATAGGACGTGTCTGGCAATTAGGCACTATTCAGGTTGATTTCTCGATGCCCGAACGCCTCGATGCACAATATGTTGCAGAAGATGGCTCACGTCAAGTACCTGTCATGTTACATCGTGCTATTCTAGGATCTTTTGAACGCTTTATCGGAATTTTGATAGAACACCATGAAGGACGTTTTCCATTATGGTTATCGCCAGAACAAGCGGTAGTCATGAATATCACCGATAAACAGTCTGATTTTGCCAAAAATGTTGTAAAAAGATTGAAAAAAGCAGGAATCCGTGCAGTATCAGACTTGAGAAATGAGAAGATAGGCTTTAAAATTCGCGAACATACTCTACAAAGAGTCCCCTACTTATTAGTAGTCGGTGATAGAGAAGTAGAGGCAGATTCAGTTGCAGTACGCACACGAACAGGTGAAGATTTAGGCACAGTAACAATTACTGAACTGATTGAAACCATCTCGAATGAAGTTGCTGAACACGGATAACCCACAAGAACCAGTTAGTATTTATTTTATCACTAAGTACTGTCTGGTTTATATTTTATAAATTTGCTTTGGAGGAAACAAGGCATCGCTCGAAATCAGAAGAAAAACCGCATCAACGATGATATTAAATTAAGTCAAATACGTCTTATTGATGCAACAGGTGAAAACAAAGGAATTAGTTCTTTTGCAGACGCTCTCGCCGAAGCAAAATCACTTAACCTAGATTTGGTTGAAATCGTACCAAATGCGAAACCGCCTGTCTGTCGCATTATGGACTATGGTAAATTCAGATTTGAATCGAGTAAGCAAAAAGGTGCCTCCAAGAAGAAGCAAAAGAAAACACAGCTGAAAGAAATCAAAATGCGTCCTGGTACTGATATTGGCGATTACAATATCAAACTAAAGAAGCTAAGAGAATTTCTTGAAAATGGTGATAAAACCAAAGTGACTATTCGCTTCCGTGGTCGTGAAATGGCTCACCGCGAGCTAGGTATGGAAATGCTAAAACGCGTTGAAAAAGACTTGGAAGAATTAGGAACGGTTGAGCAATTTCCTAAAATGGAAGGTCGCCAAATGATTATGGTGTTAGGACCTGTTAAGAAGCAAAAAACTTAACCCACCTCTCCTAAGTACTCATTAATAGTACAAATTAAATATTGATTAACACTATCACTAGCCAATTTTTTTCGGTAGAATCCGCGCTCGAATTTATAAACATCTCTTTAAGGAGGGCACTCTTGAGAGATGGTAACTCAACCATTGTTTAAATTGTATTTGAACATTGATTATGGAGATCAAAGATGCCTAAGATGAAAACCAACCGCGGTGCTGCAAAGCGTTTCCGCAAGCGTGCTAACGGCACGTTCAAGTGCAAGCAGTCTCACCTGCGTCATATCCTTACTAAAAAAAGTAGCAAGCGTAAGCGTCATCTACGTGCTGGCGATGTTATCGAGAAAGTCGATACGCCTATGGTTCGTCGTATGTTGCCATACGTTTAACGCGTATTGTTCAGAAAATTTAGTGATAAAAGGATTATAGAAAATGGCTAGAGTAAAACGTGGTGTTACAGCACGCGCTAAACACAAGAAAGTATTAAAAAAAGCAAAAGGTTATTACGGCGCGCGTAGTCGAGTATATCGTGTTGCAACACAGGCAGTAACCAAAGCAGGTCAATATGCATACCGTGACCGTCGCCAAAAGAAGCGTCAATTCCGTCGTTTATGGATAGTACGTATCAATGCGGCAGCAAGAATGTTTGATATGTCATACAGCCGTTTCATGAATGGCTTAAGCAAAGCAGGAATTGAAGTAGACCGTAAAATGCTTGCAGACCTAGCAGTACACGATATCGATGCGTTTGGAAAGTTAGCTGAGAAGGCAAAAGCCGCCCTAGCTTAATTGACCAAATAGATCAATTATACAAAAAGTACCTCGGTACTTTGCAAAAAGGGGAAAGGCTTATGCCTTTCCCCTTTTTTATTGGAAAAATATAAGTAACCATTAAACCCTGAAAAATGGCAGATTTAAAGGGATAGGTAAATGGTTACAAACACAAAGACATTTCAGGATGGAGATACACCGTGACACAATTAGTAGACCTAATGGAACAAGCTCATAAAGAGCTTTCAGCGGCATCTAGCTTAGCCGCATTAGACGAAGTACGCGTCCATTATTTAGGCAAAAAAGGGCAGTTAACCGCTCAACTAAAACAACTGGGCAAATTACCACCTGAAGAACGTCGTGCTGCGGGGCAAGAAATCAATCGTGTAAAACAATCACTGCAACTTGCAATTGATTCACGTAAAACAGCCTTACAAGAAGAAGCATTAAATGCACAACTAGAAGCAGAAAAAATAGATATTACACTGCCAGGTCGCAAAATGGATACAGGTAGTTTGCACCCTGTAACTCGCACCTCCAAACGCATCCAAGAAATTTTCATGCAACTCGGCTTTAACGTAGAAGAAGGTCCTGAAATTGAAGATGATTATCACAACTTCACCGCCTTAAATATTCCTGACCACCACCCTTCGCGCGCCTCACACGACACTTTTTATTTTGATGATGGTAACTTGCTGAGAACGCACACCTCACCTGTGCAAATTCGTACAATGGAAAATAAACAACCACCTTTACGCATCATTGCCCCAGGTCGTGTTTATCGCTGCGACTCTGACGTAACGCATAGCCCCATGTTCCATCAGGTAGAAGGTTTAATGGTTGACAAAGATGTCACTTTTGCCGATCTAAAAGGTATTTTAGATGCCTTTTTCAAAGCCTTTTTTGAAGACGATAACTTTAAAACACGCTTCCGCCCGCACTACTTTCCTTTCACAGAACCTTCTGCTGAAACCGATATTCAATGCGTTCTCTGTGATGGTGATGGCTGTAAAGTGTGCGGACACACGGGTTGGATCGAAGTAATGGGTTGCGGCATGGTAAACCCTGCGGTCTTCCGTCACGTCGGAATTGACCCTGATATTTACACAGGTTTTGCCTTTGGTTTTGGGATCGACCGTTTAGCGATGTTGCGCTACGGTATCGATGATTTACGTAAATTATTTGATAACGATGTACGTTTTCTTAAACAATTCGCCTAATCGAGGGATAAAAAATGAAAATTAGTGAAAAATGGTTACGCGAATGGGTTGAACTTGATGCAACTACCGCAGAAATAGAGCATCAACTCATTATGTCAGGAACAGAGCTTGATGGCATAAACCCTGTTGCCTCAGCCTTCACCCATGTGGTTGTTGGACAAATTAAAAGCATCGACGCACACCCTGACGCTGACAGATTGCGCGTCTGCCAAGTCGATGTCGGCGCAGATGAATTACTACAAATCGTCACCAATGCAACGGTAGCGGTAGAACAAAAAGTCCCTGTTGCCATGATCGGCGCAAACTTACCTGATGGCGCAGGCAAACCTTTTAAAATCAAAAAAAGCAAATTACGCGGTGTGTTATCACAAGGCATGTTCTGTGGTTCTGAAACACTGGGCATGGGTGAAGCAGGTGAAGGCTTGCTTGCTATCCCTGCTGATGCAAAACTTGGCGCTGATTTACGCGATGTGCTCGATCTAAATGATGTTGTTCTTGATTTGGATAGCACCCCAAACCGTGCCGACCTACTCTCTGTCGCAGGTGTAGCGCGCGAGCTGGGTGTCATTATGCAAGCCCCAGTGACAGAAGCTAGCTTTGCCCCCGTCACCAGCAGTATTGATGACAGCCTCCCCATTACCATCAGCGCCGACGATTTATGCCAACGCTATGCAGGGCGCATTATTCGTGACGTAAATACACAAGCTGAAACACCGCTGTGGATGGTCGAAAAACTACGTCGCTCAGATATTCGTAGCTTAAGCGCGGTGGTTGATATTACCAACTACGTGATGCTCGAACTCGGTCAACCCATGCACGGCTTTGATTTCGACAAGCTAACAGGGGGGATTACGGTACGCAATGCTGTAGACGGTGAAAAACTGACCTTGCTAGACGGCAAAGAAGCCACATTACGCGCTGACACACTCGTTATTGCTGACGACAACCAAGCACTCGCCCTCGCAGGTATTATGGGTGGCGCAGATTCTGCCGTCACCGACAGCACAACAAATATTTATCTTGAAAGTGCCTACTTTGTGCCAGAAAAAATCATGGGAAAAGCCAGAAGTTACGGTCTACATACCGACTCATCACACCGCTTTGAGCGTGGAGTTTCTCCTGATTTGCAGATAAAAGCGATGGAACGCGCCACACAGTTAATTATGGATATTTGTGGTGGTAGCGTCGGCCCTATAAATGACATCTGCACCAATGATACGCTACAACAACGCGATGCGATTGCATTTAAACGTAATCAAGTAAAGCGTCATTTAGGTATTGAAGTCGATGATGCCCGTATCGAAGACATTATGACACGCTTAGGTTGTACGCTTAAAACAACGGATACAGGTTGGAGTATCACCCCCCCTATTTTCCGTTTCGACCTAGCAACACCAGAAGATGTAGTTGAAGAGATAGCGCGTATTTATGGTTATGACAATATCCCATCCCGTCTACGCCCAATGGTGCCTTTAATTGTTCCGCAAGAAGAAACCAAAGTAACGGAAGATACCTTACGCAATTTACTCGTCACACGCGGTTATCAAGAAGCCATTACCTACAGTTTTGTCTCACCAGACATGGAGTTAATGCTTAACCCCGCACATGATGACATTAAATTAGCCAATCCTATCTCTGAAGACCTCTCCACCATGCGTAGCACGCTCTGGTCAGGCTTAATTCCTGCAGTGGATAAAAATCTAAAACGCCAACAAAATCGCGTACGTTTCTTTGAAACAGGTTTAAGTTTTGTCAATACCGATAACGGCATCGTACAACGCAAAAAAATAGCAGGTGCAATTACAGGCTCTCGCTACCCTGAGCATTGGGACAAACAGCCTGAGCTAGTTGATTTTTATGATATTAAAGGCGATGTCGAAGCATTGTTAGCCGAATCAACTGCTAACTACTATCATTTTGTGCCTGTTGCCCATCCTGCATTGCATCCTGGGCAATCTGCCGAGATTGTTTCTGACAATAACGTTATTGGCTGGCTTGGCGCACTACACCCACGTATCGAAAAGAAACTAGGATTAAGCCAGTCCATCTTCTTATTTGAACTTGATATTGACTTTATCTTGCAAAAAGAACTGCCAAGTTTCCGCCAATTATCACGCTTCCCATCCATTCGTCGTGATATTGCGCTTGTAGTTGATGAGCATGTTAGCTTCGTCGCAATCGAACAAGCACTGAATGCGGTAGATATAGAGCAGTTTATAAACTACTCATTATTTGATGTTTATATTGGTGCAGGCATAGATGAAGGGCAAAAAAGTCTGGCTTTAGGCTTGATTTTCCAAGACTTTTCACGCACCCTAGAAGAGCAAGATATAACTGGGTACGTCGAAACCATAGTCGCCAGCCTAGAAACTGCAACTGGGGCAACCTTACGACAATGATAATTAATCTTAAATAAACACACTAAATAGAGAGTTTTGGCTATACTCTCTATGTTGATTATAAGATTTATCAATAGCACAATAAAAATCAGATGTAATCGTTCAGATACTCCCTGAAATTTATCAGCTCAAGGCAAAAAATGTGAGTTTACAGGTGTAAATGATCATTTTTCAACGCAGAAATGGTAAGTTTCAGGGGGTAGGTGAACGGTTACAATCAGATCATGCTAGTATTTAATCTGATATAGGATGGAGTAAGAAAAATATGACACTCACTAAAGCTGAAATGGTTGAGCATCTCTTCGATGAGTTAGGGCTCAATAAGCGCGAAGCGAAAGAACTGGTCGAGATGTTTTTTGAAGAAATACGCGTTGCCCTAGAAACAGGCGAACACGTCAAACTTTCTGGCTTTGGTAATTTTATGTTACGTGATAAAAAACAACGCCCTGGTCGTAATCCAAAAACAGGCAAACCAATTCCTGTTAGTGCGCGACGTGTCGTAACGTTCCGCCCAGGTCAAAAACTCAAACAACGAGTAGAGAATTATGCTGGAGCCGAGTAATAATAACGAGCTTCCTCCTATACCTGGCAAACGCTATTTCAATATTGGCGAAGTCAGTGAGTTATGTGCCGTTAAATCTCACGTTTTACGTTATTGGGAGCAAGAATTCCCCAACCTAAAACCAATGAAGCGCCGTGGCAACCGCCGTTATTATCAGCGTCAAGATGTATTATTAATCCGTCAAATTAGAGACCTACTCTATATGCAGGGTTACACCATTAGTGGCGCACGTCACAAATTAAACGGTGAAGAAGCAGAGCAAGACAATAGTCAAACAAGCCAATTAACTCGCCAACTTATCAATGAGTTAGAAGATATTTTAAAGCTTATTAAAGCCTAACTTAAACCTGAATCAGGTTTAAGTATAAAATTAACAATATAAAGGTCACCTAAAGCCAAAAACTTAGGTGACCTTTTTTATTTATAGACAATCAGCAAAATAATAGTAATCGTTCAGATACCCTCTGAAATTTGTCAGTTCAAGGCAAAAAATGTGAGTTTACAAGTGTAAATGATCATTTTTCAACGCAGAAATAGCGAATTTCAGGAGGGGTAGATGAACGGTTACAAATAATATATTGCGTAGAGACAAGGCATGCTTTATCTCTACATAAGGAACTCCCCATGATATTTTCATCATTAGACCTAGCCCCCGATCTTCAAAAAGCCATTGATGCCTGTGGTTACCAGCAAATGACACCCATCCAAGAGCAAGCCATTATCCCAGCACGTCGTGGTAAAGATATGCTGGCGATAGCACAAACAGGCACAGGAAAAACAGCCGCTTTTGCCCTCCCTATTTTACAGCAACTCCTAGACAAACCTCGTAAAAACAATAACTCCACCAACCCCAGAGCATTGATTCTAACGCCCACACGCGAACTAGCAGAACAGCTAGCCAACACCATTGGTGAGTACGCACAGCTTCTACCACTCTCAATAACAGCAGTGTACGGTGGTGTCAAAATGGGAGGGCAACAAGCAAAGCTAACAGCAGGTATTGATCTTCTCATTGCCACACCAGGGCGACTTTTAGAACACATAGCGCAGTGTAATGTGAGCTTATCATCGGTAAAATTTGTTGTTTTAGATGAGTCCGACCGCATGCTAGATATGGGTTTTGTTGCCGATGTTCAGTCTCTCTTGCAACTGACTCACCCTCAACGTCAAACCTTATTATTTTCTGCCACGCTCTCCCCTGCTGTAAATCAGTTATCACATAAACTCTTAAAAAATCATTTAGAAATTCGCGTGAACAAAGAAAACATCACCGCCGATACCGTAGAACACGTGGTTTACTCTGTAGAAGAGCGCCGCAAAATTGATTTATTTATGGAGCTTTTGGAAGAGTATAACTGGTATCAAGTATTAGTTTTTACCAGCACCAAAGAGCAAGCAGAACAACTCCGCATTAAACTTAAAAAGCACCCTGTCGCCACTTGTCATGGTGATATTAGCCAAGGCGCACGCCGACGCGCTTTAGCTGACTTTAAATCGGCAAAAATCCAAGTATTAATCGCTACAGAAGTTGCTGCTCGCGGACTTGATATTCAAGGCTTGGAATATGTCGTAAATTTCAACCTCCCTTATCTAGCAGAAGATTATGTGCATCGCATTGGACGCACAGGACGCGCAGGCAATAAAGGTCATGCCATTTCCTTTGTCAGTCGTGAAGAAGAACGCAGTTTAGATGCCATTCAACGCCTTATCGGGCAACGCATCAAACGCATCACCCGCCCTGGTTTTGAAGTACTAAAACGTAACTCACTTATTGATAAAGTTGCCAGACAACGCAGAGCAGGACGCAAAAATAAACCCACGCAAACACATATTGATGTTGATGCAAGCGGGACAAAAAATCACCGCAAGCCAAAGATAAAAAAAGTAAAACTAAAAAAAACAAAGTTATCTGCCAAGAAAAAAGCTAGACGCAAAGCCAAAAAAAGATAAATGACGAAAACCTTCAATCCACTTATCCTTGCCATTACACTCGTACTCATCTCTGGCTTTGTATTAGCAGGAATGGACTCCTTAGCAAAAGAGCTAACAAAAACCTTTAGCGTGCTCCAAGTTACGTGGGCACGCTATTTCTTTCATGCCATTTTTGTGACGCTTATTTTCAGCCTACAAGGTCATCGTGATTTTTTAACGCCCAAAGCCCCCAAAATTCAAATACTGCGAGGCTTCTGCATGGTAGGCATCACCGCCTCTTTATACTACGCCATTCAATTTATTAGCCTCGCAGAAGCAACCACCATTATGTATTTATCCCCCCTATTAATAACCCTTTTAGCAGGTGTATTTTTAGGGGAAAGTATAGGAAAACAACATTTAATAGCGGTTGCACTGGGCTTTATCGGTATTTTATTTATCACTAAACCTGGCTTTCAAAACGTTAACTTTGCCATGCTAGTTGCCTTATTTGCCGCCTTTATATTGGCACTGTATTTTTTACTGACCAGCAAAGTAAAACATATCGACAACCCACGTACATCCCTATTCTACTCATCCATCATTGGTGCAATAGGGCTGAGTTTATTACTCCCCCTCGGATGGAAGAACCCCAGCTTAAATCAATTTTTATTATTGATTTCAATGGGTGCTTTAGGAGCAATAGGACATTTTTTATTAATTAAAGCTTACTCGTTAAGTCCCGCATCCTCCCTATCGCCTTACCTTAATTCACAAGTAATTGCGGCAACACTGTTCAGCATTTTTCTATTTGCTGATGTACTACAGTGGAGTTTCTTTGTGGGTACAAGTTTAATACTTATTGCAGGACTGTATCTTTGGTTTTATGAACACGTAAATATTCAATAAAAAATACGCCAGCACACCTTGTTTAATGAAGATATAGTAACCATATAATTATTCATTGTCGGTTACACTAGCACTCCATCAAAACAATACTGATGAAGTACTAGTACTCCAACAATATTGTATTGATGGATACAGCGAGTCAGAAAGTGGTTAGCCACTAGGCGCACTTTGCAGGGAATGGTCACTCCCTTCTCAAAAAGTGTAACAACGTGGATGACCGCTTTCTGGCTCGCCCGAAGGGAGCAACCCAAAGCGTCCAATACGGCGTTATGGGTCTTGCCAAGGGAATAACCATTGCCTGCGACCCATGCCTTGTCTTGAAC
>QOAQ01000155.1 GCA_003972955.1 Aquificaceae bacterium | reverse complement strand
CATCCACGTTGTTGCACTTTTTGTGAAGGGAGTGACCATTCCCTGCAAAGTGCGCCTAGTGGCTAACCGCTTTCTGACTCGCTGTATCCATCAATACAATATTGTTGGAGTACTAGCTCCCTGAGCGGAGTCGAAGGGTGCGGATAGTTTACTATTATTTAGCCTGTCCTCATGTAGCTGGGAAATGTAATATTCAGTGTATTCCGTGGTTTTAAAACAAGTAATATCAATCGATGAATAAAACCACGGACTACACTGAACAACACGGAAAATTAATATCCCTTTGACAGTGATCGTCACATTCAGGACAATCACTGCATGAAAAATACCACAATCACCAGCATCAGCCAGTTTCTTAGCACCAGCGACTTCCAATACCGTGTTTATGACTTAGGGCGTAAATTAACCTTACTGCCAAATCAACAATTCCAAAGTATTGAAGATCAAGAAATACGCTACCCCTACCCTTTTCAACAAAAAGCATGGTTAGCCATTTTATTTTGGACCCAAAATAAAGAAATTGAACCTGTTATTTGGTTTCTGCAATTCCCTATTGATGAAATGGGCTATTTAAAACTCAGTGCGCGTGACGCTTTTTTGCAAGAGCTATTGATTCATGTTGGCAATAACCTTTATGCACAAGACAGTGGTAAAGAGATGCAAGACTCTTTAAAAGAAAGTGCCTTTGCCTTTAAACCCCGCCAAGATCGTTTAGCTATTTTTCATGCCTTTGCGACGGTGCAATTAAAACAAGCGCCCTCTCATTATTACGCCCACACACGTGACTATCTGCAAGGAAAAATTGGCTATGAACAGTGGGAGTTTTTAGGCTTACAAGGAATAGCCGACGTAATAGCGCGCCTTCATCTTGATAATAACGAGCATCTGCTGAGTAAGGCGATACCTAAACTACCCGCTATGCCGTTAGTGAGCTTTGCAGAAAACTTAGAACATAATCAAATCGGCGGTGAACTTAGTCTTGCACTCAATGCACGCCTTCAAGAAGCATTAAATGCAGATAAGCCTGATAGCCAAGTGATTGCTGCTTTAGTCAGAGCGATATCCAGCAGTAAAGGCGAGCAAGCACGTAAAAAAATCATCTTCGATTTATTACAAACAGATATTGCTAAAGAGATTGAAGTGATCGCCGCCATCGCAGGACGCGCATGGCAAGACATCACGCAAGAGGATTTAATCCTCCCCTTTATGGAAGCCTTAGCACATCAAGAGCAAGATGCTTTTACCGTGATTTTAGTGGATATTATGGGTATACCGAATATGCGTGAGCCAATATTAAAAGCACTTAGAAACCCCGAACGCTCGAACTTATTATCTAAACGTATCGGCGGATTCTTAGGCGGCTTTGCACAAACTCACTAATCGTCCGTGTTGTTCTGCGTATTCCGTGGTCTTAATACTTAAAACCACGGAACACACTGAATACACGGAAGGCTTATTCCTAATTACAACAGCCCGAATACGCCTGATGACCATTCACTAGCATAATCGCTTTATAGCCGTACTGCTCATCCGACATACCATCACTGCAATAGTGCTTTTCAGTCATTAACACAGCGGAATGACCTTTTGATCGTGCATTAACGATTCTTGTGCCGATGAGGCTATTCATTGGTCTGCCATTAAACTTAACTTTTGCCTTAAATTTAGAATAACCTAACACCTCAACTTTCATGGTGTTTTTATAGACATTGGCAGACCAAAACGGTTCTGTACCATTGCATCTTAAAATCTGCGGATTTTTCTTTTTGGGCTTTTTAGCATTGAGATAATAGGAATTTACCCAGCCAAACTGATCATTCCACACAATCTTTACCCAATAATGCTTACCTGTCTTTTCTTTCGCCCAAAGCAAAACACGAATATTCCTCGCATTGTATGGCATGCTAGATAGAGCTGTTGTACGAAAACTTGGCCCTTCTCGTATGTTTAAACGATCACCTACAGACACGTTAATAACCTTATAAGATGCTGATCTCGCCTGAGCCTCCGTAATGAATAACATCGCTAAAACGGACATAATGACTAATACTATTTTTTTCATAAAACCTCCTGTTCTTCTTTATGTAGTACATTTTTAAGAACAAAGGTTGCAAGTAATCGTTCAGATGCCCCCTGAAATTCATCATTTCTGCGTTGAAAAATGATCAGTGACATATAATTAATCCAACAATTTCTTCTTCATTATTGTTTCAGCCTCGTTGCTCGTCTATGCTCTTCCCATAATGACTTGAATATCAAACAAACATCCACCCGCATTCAATCTCACCTCTGAGTATAAAAAAGATAATGAAGCTTAAAGAATATATTGCACCATGGGAGCAAGCGTTTAATCGAGTATTAACACCCATAGAAGAGTTTATCCATCGGCAAACCACCAGTGGCATCTTACTTATGCTATGTGCTATTGCGGCACTTATTATTGCTAATAGTCCATGGGCAGAGATATATTATAAAATCCTAAAAATACCTTTTAGTATCGGTGCAGGAGAGTGGGTGCTCTCAATGAGTATCCATCACTGGATTAATGATGGTCTAATGGCGCTGTTCTTTTTTGTCGTGGGGCTGGAGTTAAAACGGGAGATTTTAGTGGGGGAGCTTTCTAATGTTAAAGCCGCACTACTACCGATTATCGCTGCTATTGGCGGTATGATTTTACCCGCAGCTATCTATATGAGCATAAACTCCTCTGGTCATACCTTTGATGGTTGGGGAATTCCTATGGCAACGGATATTGCGTTTGCGCTTGGTGTTTTAGCTTTATTAGGCGGACGTGTCCCCAAGGCGCTGTTAGGTTTTCTTGTGGCTTTAGCGATTGTAGATGACTTGGGAGCGGTACTAGTGATTGCAGTATTTTATACCGAGCAACTAGACTTCTCGGCAATTATTGCCGCCGTCGCTATTTTATTACTACTTGCTAGCCTAAATCTTGGTGGTATCAGAAAGCCCTTACCCTATGTGTTACTCGGTCTACTTCTCTGGGGTGCTTTTTTAAAGAGTGGCATACACGCGACCTTGGCAGGTATTTTGCTCGCCTTTATTATTCCTATTCGTCCCAAATATGACCCTGAACGTTTTCTTGCAAGAGCCAATCGTTTACTAAAAGATATTGGGGATAGCTATCGCGCTGAACCAAATATTATCAAAAATTTCAAAATGCGCGCAAAAGTGAGAGCCTTGGAAAGCGGCATCCACAAGGTACAAGCACCTGCTCAAGTCTTAGAGCATCACATGCACATACCCACGGCATATTTAGTTATTCCTATTTTTTCATTAGCTAATGCGGGTGTGCCAATTGCGTGGAGCGAACTCGGAAATACCGTGCTACACCCTGTTTCACTTGGTGTTATTGCAGGTCTTTTTTTAGGTAAATTAATCGGTATTAGTGGCTTTGTTTGGATAGCCTTAAAACTGAAAATAGGCACACTTCCTCCTAGTCTTAATATGAAGCATATTATCGGTGCAAGCTTACTGGGCGGAATTGGTTTTACCATGTCCATTTTTATTGCAGAACTTGGTTTTGCACATAGTCCCGAAGACTTATTAATGGCAAAAACAGGAATTCTATTTGCTTCTTTATTAGCAGGTATTACAGGATATTTGTGGCTTTATATTCATTCTAAAAACAGTCAATAAATATGAATAAAAATAAAATAAAAAAAATTTGGTTTCTGAGCCTACTGGTCATTATCCCTCTGCTTTTGGGGGTGATGACTTACTCGATAAATCCTTTTCATACCGCCTCAACGAATATCCGTGCGCGTGTATTTGGTTTTGATATTTACCGTATTCCTAGCCGTTCAATGCAACCTACCTTAGTTCCGGGTGATTTTATATATGTCTCGGCGCAAGGCTATAATAAAGAAAAAATTAAACCTAATGATGTCATTGTCTTTCTTTATCCAGACGAAAAAAAAACACATTATATTAAACGTTTAATTGCAACCGCAGGGGATCGAGTACATATTGAAAATTTTATTGTATATATTAACGACAAACCTTTACCGCAACTTTATATCAATACCACACGGCTAAAAAAATCTTTCTCACGATTTATGCAAGAGCGCCAAGTACCTGCGGGACATTTATTTGTCTTAGGGGATAACCGTGACAATAGCAATGACAGTCGTTTTTTTGGTTTTTTACCTGAAAGTAACGTAGTAGGAAAAGCAACTTTCTTGATATTTGGTAAAAATGGACGTACAGGTCAAACGATTGAATAATCCATTCGTCTTTGCGACGTTGCTCAACAAAGCGGATCTTAAACGCGGTGTTTTTATCACAGGCACAGATACGGATGTTGGTAAAACGTGGGTAGGTTGTCATTTAATCAAACACTTAATAAGACAAGGCGTTGATGTTGCCCCTCGCAAACCAGTTGAGTCGGGTTGGTCGGACGATATTCGCCAGACGGATGCATGGAAACTTGCAGATGCAGCAAATAAACAAGAGCAACTCGAACTTATTTGCCCCAACCGCTTTATAGCCCCCATCTCCCCTGCTCGGGCGGCACGTTTAGAAAACAAAGCCCTCCCTTTAGAGCAGTTAAAACAACAGTGTTTTGAGCAACTTCAAGATCATCAACTATTATATGTTGAAGGTGCAGGTGGTTTCCTCTCACCCTTATGTGAAGATGCTTTAAATGCTGATCTTTGTGTCGCCTTAGGCTTACCTGTTATTTTAATTGCAGAGGATAAATTAGGCTGTATTAATCATGTCTTACTGTCTGTAGAGGCAATTTTACAACGTGGCTTAACACTGCTTGGTATTGTTTTAAATACCAAAAAAACCTCAAACAATACCTTGAAACAAAATAATCTTGAAGACCTTCGGGAGTATTTGGACTGTGTGATTATCTCTACAGGATGAGGTATTATCCTGTTTTTCGCTTAGGATAAAAATAGCATGATCGAATTTTCTACTACATGGTTTTTCGATGGATTTACACATCCTTTAGAAACCCCTGCACACCTTATCCTTTTAATCGGTTTAGCGATCTTGTTAGGACAACAAGGTGGTGCATATCTTATACGCAATATAGTCATCTTCTCCGTAGCGGTCATTGCAGGCTTTGTGATAAATAATTACGCTTCACCCGACATGAATAATGAACTTATTTTATTGGTCTTAGCTCTATTGGTCAGCTTGCTGGTTATTCTACGCTTAGATTATCGCGCAAGCTGGGTACAATTTATCGTTGTTTTACTAAGCCTTATTAGCGGCATTGTACTAGGACTCGACTCTAGCCCTATTATGATTCCTGGTCTTGCGGTGAGTACATTTTATAATTGGTTATTTGGTACAAGCGTTGCGATTACGCTAACCGTATCAATAATCGCACTAATCAGTTTTTTATTGCGAAACTTGCTACAAGGTGTTGTTTTACGCGTAATTGGCTCATGGATTGCAACCAGCGCCCTCTTTGTTTTAACCCTACTCTTAGGAACGGGCATGAAATAACTTCGACATTCTAACTGGCCTTTTTATCCCAGCTTGGATGATCTTATTCGTTGCGTAGAATAACTATGCGCCTTATAAGATCATCCAATCTGAAATAAAAATTCAGCGTTATAAAAGTTGTCGAACTTATTTCATGCACGTTCCTTAACAAACACAATACTTTAAAGGATATCTTATCCATGCTAAAAAAAATCACCTTCCTAAGTCTGCTATTGAGCCTTTTTATTGCACCTATCAGCTATGCACATTTTCATTACGAGATTAATTCAACCGCTACTTTACAAGCCAATAAGAAAAACCAACTAACAGGCGTTGCGATGTCATGGGTTTATAACGAAGAAGTCAGTGGCATTATGCTAAGGGCTGGTCGTCCGCTTAATGCCTTAGCTAAGGATATTATGAAAGATTTACTCGCATTAGATTATTTCACACGTTTAGAATTTAATGGTAAAAAAGTACTCACCAAAAAGGTAAGCCAATATTCCCTTGAAAAAATCACGCAAAATAAACAAAATCTGTTAAAACTTAATCTTGTGCTACCGCTCAAGTCCCCCTTATACCTGCAAGGCAATAACACCTTGCGTATTATTCATACCGATGCAGGTGCATCTGCAACACTGTTTTACCGCAACAGTAATCACCTAATTCTTGGCAAGTTTGCCTCATTCTGCACACCTAAGGTAAAAGCAATTAAAGGTTTTGAAAACGGTGAAGCACCTGAAATTGTGAACATTAACTGCACTGCAAAATAATCTGCACATCAAGGAAAATCATGCAAACAGGAAGTCTTTATATTATATCTGCCCCCTCTGGCGCAGGAAAAACCAGTTTAATTAGTCAACTTATTAAACAAAACAAAGGAATTGCGGTGGCGGTATCTCACACCACTCGCCCTGCTAGACCAGGAGAGGAGGACGGCAAGCATTATCATTTTACAGCCCTTAATGATTTTAAAGAGATGATTGCCGATAATCACTTCTTAGAATACGCAGAAGTGTTTGGAAATTTTTATGGCACATCAAATCAAGCCATTGATAAACAATTACAAAGTGACACCGATGTTATTTTAGAAATTGATTGGCAAGGCGCACAACAAGTACGCAAACTACGCCCTGATGCTATTAGTATTTTTATTTTACCGCCCTCTGTCGAGGCGTTAGAGCAACGTTTATGCGGCAGAAAACAAGACTCTCAAGAGATTATCAAAACACGTCTAAAACAATCTTGTGATGATATGTGTCACTACGATGAATTTGACTACATCGTCATAAATGATAATTTTGATGATGCAGTAGAGGATTTGGCAAGTATTTTTAAGTGCAACCGTATGAAATTAGACTGCCAGAAACAGCGCCATCAGGCATTTTTAGAGGACATTACAAAGAATGGCTAAGGAACGTGACCTACATCAAAGCATAGAACAAATGACAATGATATAAATCTCCTATACATCAATTTATTGTTGCGGAGATGATTCATGTTTGATTTTACTTATGGTTTTCCAATTCTTATCGTTATTAGCTTGATTCTTTGGTCATGGTTTTCATTTTTCAGCGTTGTGTTTAGTGGCTAATTAACAGCCCCTCCTCCTAAGCTATTCTCCAACAGCTGAAGTGATAAGAAATGCCGCTCAAGGTCTTCCGATCTTGAGTGGCGTTTTTATATAAATTTAAGTAACCGTTCACCTACCCCCTGAAATTCGCCATTTCTGCGTTGAAAAATGATCATTTACGCCTGTAAACTCACATTTTTTGCCTTGAACTGACAAATTTCAGGGGGCATCTAAACGATTACGAATTTAACACTATTTCAGATCAGATAATCCTAAATTATTCCAGATCGTCCGAGAAGGTTCTGTGCGATTCATACTGTAAAAGTGCAAACCTGGCACACCTTGACTCATTAGCTTGTCGCACATATCGGTAACAAATTCTAAACCAAGTTTTTGTATCGACTCCAGATCATCACCATAGCCTTCCAATCGCTTACGCAACCAACGTGGAATTTCTGCACCTGTACCATCCGAAAAACGTGCTAACTGCACAAAGTTAGTGATTGGATTAATTCCTGGAAGCACCGGCACATCAAGCCCTACTTTTTCTAAGCTATCCATAAAATAGAAATAAGCATCGGCATTATAGAAAAACTGCGTAATTGCCCTGTCTGCGCCCGCATTCATTTTACGCACAAAATTATCAATATCTGTTTGAAAATCGGGAGCTTGTGGGTGCATTTCTGGATATGCTGCTACTTCTATCTGAAAGTAATCACCTGTTTCTTTGCGAATAAATTCAATCAACTCATTGGCGTATTTAAAGTCACCAATATCCTGCATTCCAGAAGGAAGATCACCCCTTAATGCAACAAGACGCTTAATACCATTTTCTTGATACGTTGAGAGTATTTGCCGAATATGCGCTTCGCTTGAGCCGATGCAAGAAAGATGCGATGCGGTTGCTACACCTGTCTCTTGCTGTGTTTCCAAGACCGTACTCATAGTGCAGTCTTGCGTCGAACCACCTGCGCCATAGGTTACAGAGAAAAAATCAGGCTGTAGTGCCGCAAGCTCATGACGAACTTTTTTGAGATTCTCTACACCTTTATCAGTCTTGGGTGGGAAAAATTCAAAACTAAAGGATTGTTTTGTCATATTTTTATGTCCTAGTTTGAGCTAGCAACTTTAGCTGAGACAGTCTCGTTCCCACCGTCTCGGTGGGAATGCAACTTACAACGCTCCAGCGTTGCGTTCGGAACGCTGGAGCGTTCAATCTGCATTCCCACGCAGGAGCATGGGAACGAGTCGTATCTTGCTAAGTTGCTAACCCTAGTTTTATTAAGCCATAAAAAAGCCCCTTCCCCCACATGAGAAGGCGAAGAGGCTTTTTAACTAAAGAATGATTAGTTTTTACTAATTAATATCTATAGTGCTCAACTTTGTATGGGCCTGCTTTATCAACACTAATATAATCAGCTTGATAATCAGTCAATTCGGTTAAGTTTGCGCCAATCTTCTCTAAGTGTAAACGTGCGACTTCTTCGTCTAATGACTTAGGTAGCATGTAAACCTTATTCTCGTATTTGTCGCCATGTTTAAAGATTTCGATCTGTGCTAATACTTGGTTAGTAAACGAGTTAGACATAACAAAACTAGGATGCCCTGTTGCACAACCTAAGTTGACTAAACGACCTTGTGCTAGTAACAAAATGCTATTGCCACTCGGTAGTTTGATGTGGTCAACTTGTGGTTTAACTTCTTCCCACTCGTATTTTTCCATATCTGCTACGGCAATTTCATTATCGAAGTGACCGATATTACACACGATTGTCTCATGCTTCATTTTCAGCATGTGCTCTTCAGTAATAACGTGGAAGTTACCTGTTGCAGTAACAAAAATATCAGCTTGATCGGCAACATCATCCATTGTCACCACACGATAACCTTCCATTGCGGCTTGCAAGGCACAGATCGGATCAATTTCAGTAATCCAAACCGTTGCACCTAAACCACGTAGTGATTGCGCGCAACCTTTACCCACGTCACCATAGCCAAGAACCACGGCAATTTTACCCGCGATCATAACGTCTGTTGCACGTTTGATACCGTCAACCAAAGACTCACGACAACCATAAAGATTATCAAACTTAGATTTAGTCACAGAATCATTTACATTAATGGCAGGGTAAATGAGCTCACCTGCTTTTTCCATCTCGTATAAACGATGCACACCTGTTGTTGTTTCTTCCGTCACACCTTGGATATTTGGACGGATATTTGAGTACCAGTTTGGCTCAACTTTTAGCATGGCTTTGATGGAGTTATACAGCGCAACTTCTTCTTCGCTTTCTGGGTTATCTAAAACAGAAATATCGGACTCTGCTTTTGTACCCAGCTCGATCAGCATGGTTGCATCGCCACCATCATCAAGAATCATATTAGCGGTATCACCGTTAGGCCACATGAAAATTTTGTGGGCATAATCCCAATACTCATCCAATGTTTCGCCTTTTGTCGCGAAAACAGGCACACCAGACGCTGCAATCGCTGCGGCGGCATGGTCTTGTGTTGAGAAGATATTACACGATGCCCAACGTACTTCGGCACCTAGCGCAGTTAATGTTTCGATTAACACGGCAGTTTGAATTGTCATGTGCAAAGAGCCTGCTATACGTGCACCTGCAAGTGGCTTTTCTTCGCCATATTTAGTACGCAATGCCATAAGCCCTGGCATTTCATTTTCAGCAATATTTAATTCTTTACGACCCCAATCGGCAAGACCAATGTCTGCGATGATGTAATCATTACTCATTTATTTATTTCCTAAATATTATATATGTATCTGCTGTAGTCTGTGTTGAGGGACAAAACACGGGTGTTATATACTCTCCCCGTGTTCGCTTAAGCTCAACACAGGCTACCTTAGTGAGATTGTTCTAAACGGCTGCTTTTAGATCATCAACTTTATCAGTGACTTCCCAAGGTAAACCAATATTCTCGCGTCCGAAGTGACCATAAGCCGCTGTTTGACGATAGATTGGTTGTAGCAAGTTCATCATAGTGACGATGCCGTAAGGACGTAGATCAAAGACCTCTCGTACAAGTGCTTCGATTTTCTCGTCGCTCATTGTACCTGTACCAAAGGTTTCGATAGAGATGGAGGTGGGTTCTGCCACGCCAATGGCATAAGATACTTGGATTTCACAACGCTCTGCAAGACCTGCCGCGACGATATTTTTAGCAACATAACGCCCTGCATACGCCGCTGAACGGTCAACTTTTGAAGGATCTTTTCCTGAGAAAGCACCGCCACCATGACGCGCCATGCCACCGTAAGTATCAACAATAATTTTACGACCTGTTAAACCACAGTCACCAACTGGACCACCGATAACAAAGTTACCTGTTGGGTTAATATGATATTGGGTGTTTGCATCTAACCACTCAGCAGGAAGAATAGGTTTAATCACCTCTTCCATTATCGCTTCTTGTAAGTCTTTAAGATCCATTGGATCATGTTGTGTGGAAAGCACAACCGCATCAATAGCAACAGGTTTAGCACCTTCGTAACGGAAGGTTACTTGGCTTTTGGCATCAGGACGTAAAAAGTCTAGCTTGCCAGACTTCATTAGCTCCGCTTGTTTTTCTACAAGGCGATGCGCGTAAGTGATGGGCGCAGGCATAAGAACATCAGTTTCATTACTGGCATAACCAAACATTAAACCTTGGTCACCCGCGCCTTGTGATTCTTTATCTTCACGATCAACACCCATGGCAATATCAGGTGATTGTTGACCTAAAGCATTGAGTACCGCACAAGAGCTACCATCAAAACCAATGGCTGAGGATGTATAACCGATGTCATTTACGGTATCGCGAACAATTTTTTCGTAGTCGATAATAGCACTAGTAGTGATTTCACCTGCTAATACAACCATGCCCGTTTTAACAAGCGTCTCACAAGCAACACGAGCATTAGTGTCTTGCTCAAGAATAGCATCCAAAATAGCGTCAGAAATTTGATCGCACATTTTATCAGGATGACCAGCAGATACAGATTCGGATGTGAATAAATGATTCCCAGCCATATTTAAGTTCTCCTTAAAGTGTGACTGAGCGCCGTTGCAATGGGGTGAAATAGCTATTTGAGCCTAGCCACATCGCTTATTATTTGCATTCAAATAATCGGATGGGTCGCAACGCTCCTCAAATAGTGACGATGTAACTTACACTAATTTTATTTTTTTGAATAGAAAAAATTAGCAATAAGGGCGATAAATAAAGATAATTGGTAGGCTCTGTGCGTCATAATGACTCTAGCCGTCGAGAAGTCTACTTGTACCGTCAAGAACGACTAGAGCCGTTAGTTTAGATTACGAGGCTAGTACTCCAGCAACATTGTTGGAGTACTAGAGCCTCGTAACCAGACAAACCAAGCAAAATCAGCTTATGTTTTACTCAACTTATGATACGCACTAATAAGCTTATCGTGCATCAGCCAATCACTTTGTAAACTAAAAACAGTCTCTCCGCGCATTAACGCTTCCGCGTCTAGCAAGTATTTTTCTCCAAATAATTTACGCAGCGATGAGCGGTGATGTTTATGCAAAACCTCTTCATTTTTTAACTTAAATTGCAATAAAGCATCTACACAGCGGTAGGTTTTTAAGCGCTCGGCATTTAACTGAGCAAAATAAATCAACCACTGACAGCCTTCTGAGGCTTGCTCGTCATCGCCTGATTTTAATGCTAATAAGGTTTTTAATTCGGCAATACGCAAATCAGCCCAGATACTATCTTTATCAGCAGGTAAACCAATTAATGCTGCTACTGGTTGCTGGTCGTCTAAATCTCTTTCGTTAAGATCAAGCAATAATTGTGCATGTGTTTCAGGGTTATTATCGAGGTTTAAAATACGTTCACGTAAGTCCATACCGACATTATTATTTGCCCAGATTAAATCATCGGGAGGGTATATTTCGGACATGCTAGGCACAAGAATACGGCAGGCATAGACACCTAAATGCTCATAATCGGCGATATAAATATCCAAATCATCGGCGTGTATTTGTTGGCAAAGATACTCAAATTCTTCCTCTGTTGAGCCTGTAAAATCCCAATCGGTGAAGGCATAATCAGGCGTATCCGATAGATAATCCCAATGCACAATGCCGCTTGAATCGATAAAATGTGTTTCGAGGTTTTGTAGACTGGCAACTTCGTCTAAATCAAAACCAGGTGCGGCAAAACCTTCTAGCGCATTTAAGCCACGTCCTTGTAGCAACTCGGTTAAAGCACGCTCTAAGGCGATTTCAAAACTAGGATGTGCGCCAAAACTGGCATAACAGCCTTGGTCTTGAGGGTTTAATAAGGTGACGCAAATAACAGGATATTGCCCCCCTAAAGAAGCATCTTTGATTAGCAAGGGATAACCCGCCTGCTCTAGTTCGTTGATGCCCGCTTGTATGCGTGGATAGCGTTGCAACACCTCATCAGGAATATCGGGCAAACACATCCCATCCGCAATAATTTTGAATTTAATAGCACGTTCAAAGATTTCAGACAGGGCTTGCACGCGCGCTTCTGAGGCGGTATTTCCCGCCGACATGCCATTACTAACGTATAGATTACCAATAATATTTACAGGGAAATAAATCGTCTCATTATCACGTTGACGCACATAGGGTAAGGCACAAATTCCGCGTTGTGGATTGCTCGAATTACAGTCTATGATTGCATCTGGAGACAGCTCTTTTTCGTTATCATAAAAGTCCCATAAGCTAGGGCTGAGTAAGCCTTCGGGCATTTTATCATCGTTAATAGCAAACCATTTTTCATTGGGATAATGAACAAAATCAGCCTGACGACATTCATCACCCAAATAATAATCAGCCCAAAAATAATTACAGGCAAGGCGCTCAAAAAACTCACCCAAAGCACTGGCTAAGGCAGCTTTTTTTGATGCCCCTTTACCATTCGTGAATAACAGCGCACAATCACGATCGCGAATATGTACCGACCACACATTAGCAATGGGGTTTAGCCAAGATTGTTCTATAATATTGTAATCAAGCGCTTGTAATTTTTGTTGCATACTGGAAATAGAATCTTCCAGTGCCGCGTCTTTACCAAGAATATGTGTTTGTGACATTTTAATTTTTTCTAAAGGAAAGGGAGTGTTGAGTAGCTTTATTTAATTCTGAGACCTTAAATAAAGGCGACCAGTCGAGGAGTATAGTCGCTCTGGCGCATTTCTGTGAAAATTTGCACGACTATAGTTCCAATATTTATTTATGAATACAAAAACAACCACACAATCAAACAATAAATTCAAACCGCCGCTCTGGTTTTGGGTCGTATTGGTGTCTTTGTCGCTTATCACACTCACGTCTGTTGCCCTAAATTTAGCAAAGAGTAGTCGCTTAAATATCGTCGCTCAACAACATCAAAAACCGCTTATCAACCAACGAGAAGCCTTACTAAAAGAAAGTGACATTATAAAAAGCAACTGGCTTAAAACCTTAAACCCACAAGCAAAAAAAATTCAGGGTGATTTAATTTGGAGCACCAAACAACAAACAGGCATCATGCGCTTTAATCACCTACCCAAACTCAACGCCGACCAATCCTATCATTTATGGATTTACGATTTAGAACACAGCATAAAAGCACCGATCTCCGCGACAAAATTTCAAACGGACACGCGTGTAAAAAAAGATTTTTTAGTGAAAATACAGCCTGAAATGGTGATTAAAAAACCGTATAAATTTGTATTAGTTATCGAAAGTAAATCGCAAGATAAGCAAATTTTGTTATTGGCTCAGCCTTGAGAGTGGGTAAGCGTTTTTAAGCTATAGACATTCATTTAAATAATTTCCCTTCGACTCCGCTCAGCGATGTAGCACGTATGGAGTTTACGGAATACGGGAAAGTGATGCTTTACCGCGATAGTTCTATATTAGAGACGATTAATGGTTACTCCATCGTTATTATTATACAAACGTATAGTTTTCCCGTATTCCTCGAAGCTCCATACGGGCTACGCCACTACAGCAGGAAAATGATTAAACAAATAATGAACGGATGAAGTAATAGACCTGTTTTTATAAGACATTTTCAAACCCAGACTTTTAAATTACTTGGTCAATATTGCCGTATGGAAACAATAAGTCAACTATGCGGTCTCCTAGCCCATTTCATCCCTTAATATTTTTAAACTATTTTGGGTTGTATCAATATTAGGATGCCCATTAGGAAAGCTTGTTTTGAGTATGGCTATCGCTTGTTCAAATAATGGCAGAGCTTGGCTATATTTTTCTTGGGCTTGATAGAGCAATGCCAGATTATTTAAGCTTTGCGCCACATCAGGATGCGCTTT
>QOAQ01000087.1 GCA_003972955.1 Aquificaceae bacterium | reverse complement strand
TTTTAAAATAGTGGATAAGCTATCTGTCGCTGCTTTGATTTTTGCATAATCATCACCGCGCACTTTTACGCTAATCGCCTTACTAGAAGGAGGGCCTGATACCAGTGGTAAAAAGGAAATATTATTCGCTCCTTTTACCTTCATGACATCCTCACGCATATCTTCAATAAGAGTTAAGACATCGCGACTATGCGCTTCTTTTGGCAATAAACTAACAATTATTTGCCCGTATTGCTGCCCATAAAGGGGTTCTGTTTCTGTGAACATCGTCCCAGAGTAGGATGCGACTGAGCGTACATCACGCGATGTGAGATGTTTTTTTATTTGCTGCTCAACAAGCAAGGTCGTTTTCATGGTTTTTTCTAACGGTGTCGTCGCGGGCATTTCGATATTGACGTAAAACAGGCGCAAACCATCTGTGGCAAAGAAATCTACTTTAATTAAACCTGCCCCCATGATCCCTGCGGCACTGATAAAAGCGATTATAATCGTGAGTAGCGTTAGCTTCGGCCAACGCAGTGCTTTGATAAGTAGGCGTGAGTATTTAAGCTGAATCCAATGTATTGTCGCTATACGCCGACGCTGTAGCCACGAAGGGCTTTGCATTGTCATATTCGTTGCACTAACGTGTGAGGGGAGCATCCAAAAGGCTTCAATTAAGCTGATTAGCAATGCTAATGAAACCACCATTGGAATGACTTTCATAAACTTGCCAAGAATCCCAGGAAGTAACATCAAGGGCAAAAAAGCGGCAATGGTGGTTAACACGGCAGTGGTCACAGGCATGGATATTTCTTTCATGGCATTAACCGATGCAATTAATGCCGCTTCACCACGTTGAATACGATAGTAAATAGCCTCGACCACCACCACGGTATCATCTACCAACATCCCCAACACAATAACTACACCTAATAATACCGTTACATTCAGTGTTTCGCCTGTCGCAGACAGTATCCAAAACGTTGCCGCTAAAATAAAGGGAATGCCAATGGTGGTCAGCAGGGCAATACGCGAACCGAGAAAGAGCCACACCACAAACAGTACCAGCAGTAAGCCGATAACAGCATTACTTTGCATTATTTTAATCGCTTTTAGGGTGGGTAATGTTTGGTCATCTATGAGTTTAAACTGGATACCTGTGTCACTGCTGATTTCATTTTGCTCTTTAAGCCATGCGCGTAAGTCTTCGACCAAGCGAATGACATTGGTATTATCTTGTTTGAGTACCGATAATAAAATGGCAGGTTTACCATCAATACGTGCATCTTGCGTAGATTTCTTATGGCTACGTTCTACAGTTGCCACCCGCGATAAAGGGACTTCGCCTTGTAAGCCCGGAATGGGTAATTGGCTAATGATAAAAGGATCGCTGTTTTTACCAACCAAGCGTACCAACCAACTTTGATTACCCACATCCATTGTTCCTGCGGAGACATCTTGAAACCACAATTTGAGCGAATCTGATAATTGCCCCGGAGTAATTTTCATCTCTTCTAAGGCAACGGGATTAAAACGTAGGATGAGTTCAGGCTTATCTAAAGCAATAGTATCAACCCGATCTACTCCCGACATCTGCTCAATTTTTTCTTCTGCTAGACGAGCGGCTTGGCGTAAATGCTCATCATCAGCCAACGAAGTGACCGCGATTAATGCGGCAGGAAAGGCATTGCCAGAGGTGATTTCTACCAGCGTTGGATCAGACGCAGCATCAGGAAGCGCACCTTGAACACTTTGTAAATCACTGCGTAAATCTGACAGACGTTTGTCGTAGGTGCGCACATCTAAATCTTCAAAACGTACCAAAATACTGGAGACATTCTCACGGCTGTTGCTCGATACAAAGCGCATATCAGGCGAGCCTTTAATGGCACTCTCCAACACATCGGTGACACTTTTTTCGACATCCGCAGCCGAAGCCCCAGGATAGGTGGTGATAATGGTCAGCCAGTTGAAGTTTATCGTTGGGTCTTGTTGGCGTGGTAGTTGTTGATACGAGATAAAACCCACTAACAAAACCAAAACAAAGGTCAGATTAGCTAAAACATGGTTTTTTATCAGGCGGGCATACATAACTACTGCACAGACTCCGCATTTTCTATATGCACCATTTGCCCTTGTTTTGCGCGATAACGATTTTTTTCGATGACGGGCGTATTGCGTGGTAAATGAATCGCGGCAGCCTGTCCTTCAATCGCATTTGGCAAAGGGTGAAAGTAGGCTTTTTTATTTTTAACAATCATCACACCCAAAGCACCATCACGACGCATAATATATTCAGAGGGTAATTTGCCGACTTTATCTTGCCACTGCAAACGCCCAGACAAACCAATCGACAAACGTGTTTTGCTTGCAATATGTAAACGAACTTCCTGTGTACGCGTTGCAGTATCAAGCTGCTGAATCACGGCGCGAATAGTGGCTTTATAGTGATGATCACCCACCACAAAACGTAATTCTTTTGCTTTTTTAGCCTCGCTAACTTCAGCAGCCGACAACTCAGCTTTTAGCTCCACTTTATCCGTTTGTAATAACTTAAATAAAGGGCTACCTGCCGCTAAAAGTTGCCCTTGCTGTACAATACGCTGAGTAATCTGCCCATTAAACGGAGCATAAATTTTACACCGTGTTTGTGCTAATGCCGCCGATTTTTGTGTGTAACGCTGCGGCTCAATCGCCGCCTTCGCCGCTAAAAAGGCAGTTTCAGTTTCTTCATATAAAGTGCGTGGAATCGTGTTACTTTTGAATAAACGTTGATTGCGTAAAAACTGCTTTTTAGTATGTTGAATAGTAATATTACTCGCATGCAAAGCTGCCGTTGCTTGTTTGTAAGCAATATCATAATCACGGCAATCAATCTCAACTAATAACATCCCCTTTTTAATGTAATCACCTGCCTCAGCATACACATGCAATGCTAAACCGTTAATTTGTGCGCTTAATGTGGTGTGATTAAGACTAATTACCGTAGCAGGAGAACTGTGTATTGTTTTTATAAGGAGTGAGGACAAAGGCTGAGTACTAACCGCTAAAGGTTTATTATCCCCCGTAGAACTAGTCGCCTGAAGCGCAAAGGATGTTAGCAACAAAGGCAGTGTTATTAGGGGAATTAGCGTGTTTTTCATGCGTGTCATCACTTTTTATTCGTCCATAAAGCTTCTTACATACCGATTGGTATGTCAATAGTTGATTAAGACACGATGAAGGGGGAAAGATTCAATAAAATGGATAATGACAATAAGAAACGGACGATAGTGGGTTGAAGTAGTGGGAGTCACCAAATGACAAGCAGGGTAATTTCAGTCTTGAGGACTAAGTAAAGTGGGACACAACTCATTCCCATGCTCCAGCGTGGGAATGCAGGTTGAACGCTCCAGCGTTGCAGGCTACATTTCCACCTAAAGTGGTAGCCTAGATTATTACTAACGAGCGAATGAAACTATTAAAACCCTTGTAGATTGGCATTTAGTTCACCGTCATTATCGGATTTATAACCATTCGGAGGCATCTGCAAAAAGAAGCCATTGTCTTGTAAGTTACGCATGACTTCAGAGGATTCATAGCGTAATAGTTTACGTTTTGTATCTAAGGTAAACTCAAAGGAAAATTCGATCTCACCGATAAGTTTTATTAACGATTCAGGAACGTGATCTAATTGATCTTTTTCAGGAAGGTATAGGTACATTTCACGATTTTTCTTGCTACGATAAACATAACAAGGCATCGATGCGGGTAAGGAAAGTTCAGTCATAAGTTACCCCTCTTTCTTACGTTTGACCATGACAAGCAGTTGTTTGATATTAGCAATTAACATTTCATAGGCGATATGTCCTTCACCATTCTTGCTGATGAAAATACTGCCTTTTTCTATATTTTGTATTTGTCCCTCGATAATTGTGCCATTTGTATTGGTGATACGCACAATGCGTCCTTTTAATGTATTGATATGTTGCACCGAGGCTTCGATAAACTCCATACTATAAAGCGCACGTTTTGGTAATGTCTCAAAGTATACGGGTTGTGGTATTGCTTGGGGAGTGCTTGTTGGCGTTGCGGCTTCTGTCGTTTCACTTGTCTTTGCTGTCGTTGTTTCTTTTGTTGTTACCGTATTAGCCGTCTTATTTGGCACTTCCTCTTTATTTTTTTTCATTAGCGCTTGTTTGCTAGAAGATATAATAGTGGGTTCACCACGCAGAACAGAAATATGTTTTTGTAAGGATTTATCCGCTCCTAAAAACCATGCCCCTACCGCAAGAATCAATCCTAAAACACTCAAAATAATAGCACGCAGTACCTTATCATCCATAAGTGTTGGTAGTGTAATTAGGTTTATGACAGGAATAGATGCCAGAAGCCCTGTAATTGGATGGTAGCGGAATCCTGTTAAAACAAATTTTAGATAAGCAAAAATGAATAGTAATCCGCCTATTATAGCCGTTGTGGTGAGCATAATTTCCATCAATACTTTGTCTCTATAAAAATAATGGGGTCATTGATTGTAACAGTTTAGAAACAATGAATCTGTATTCAAATCAATAATTTCTATGGAAATAATAGTAAATATTCAGCTTTTCCTGTCGGCTAACATTAGACTTTTGAAAAACTCCATCAATACAATGTTGTTGGAGTGTATTTTTTTAACGCGTAAACTCAGTCGGTTTTTCAATTTCATATAAAGCGTCGGATATATCTTCTAGTTTTTTATTGATAATCGTCTCGGCATCTAATAGCCCTTGGTTGTAGTAAAATGCACCGATATTTTCTGAGAAGAAGTCCAATAAAAATTCCGCATCGAAAGCACCAATGTCTTGGTCTAATTCATCATTAAAATAAAGTTGTATTTTCTGTACGATAAGATTTTTTTGTTCGGTGGTGAAGGTTATTTTAGACATGATGTTATGCGCTTTTTTTGCTTAGTAGCGGTTTCATTGCGGTGAGTAGGCTGCCGAATAAATTATTATTTTGTTTTTCTTCGGCGGCTAATAATTGTTTCATGTGCTCGCGTTGTGTGGGTTTTGCAAAGCAGGCGGGGCAGTTTTCAATAATCACGGGTAGGTTTTCGTAGTGTGCGTAATCGCGTGTTTGCTGTTCGCGCACGTAGATAAGCGGGCGGATTAGGCGTAAGTCACCGTCTTTAATGGTGTAATTGGCTTTCATGGTTTTAAGTTGTCCGCCGTGGAAAGCGGACATTAAAAAGCTTTCTGCTAAGTCGTCTAAATGTTGCGCTAAGGCAATGACATTGTAATGATGCTTACGTGCGGTGGCGTAGATAGTGCCGCGTTTCATGCGCGCACAAAAGGCACAGTAGGAATCGCCTTGCAGATGCGCTTCTGCCATGGTCATTATTGGTTCTTTGCAGTAATGATACTCAATGCCTAATGATGCCATATAAGGAATGAGTGGCGAAGGGTCGAATGTGCCTGTTTGCGGGTCAATCGTAACCGTAGCTAGTTCAAATTTTATCGGTGCTACGCGTTGAAAGTGAATGAGTAAATGCAGTAAGGCTAAGGAATCTTTGCCACCTGATAAGCCTAATAACACACGATCACCGTCATTAATCATTTGATGGTCAAGTAAAGCTTTGCCTGTTTGACGCAGAATATGTTTTTTCGCTTTTTTTATATATTGTGAGGAGGTATCTGTCATTGTGTGTGTGTGAAGTAAAAAGTGGCGGCTGCTAAAGCAATACCTGCAACGGTATTAAAGAGGGCGGATAACTTAATAAAAGAGGATGCAGGTGTTGGAATAATGGGTTTATCCTGTTGTAGTTTTGCGGTGAGATTAGGCAGAAATTTATAAACCAGTTTGAGGATAAACCCATCTAAGAGCAAAAATGCGGCGATAGAGTACAAAATCCAGCTATTTTCTGGATTTTGTATAAAACTGAGGCTTGTATTGACTAGATCCATTGTATTTTAGACGCGCGACGCAGGAATATCAGGCAATGAGGTGGTGACATCAATATTTTGTGCGCGATGACGCAGGACATGATCCATAATCGTAATCGCTAACATTGCCTCGCAGATGGGGGTTGCACGAATACCGACACAGGGGTCATGGCGACCTTTGGTGACAACTTCAACAGGGTCGCCATCAAGGTTGATGGTATTTCCTGGAATACGCATACTGGAGGTGGGTTTAAAAGCAG
Organism: Aquificaceae bacterium; assembly: GCA_003972955.1. Lineage (GTDB taxonomy): Bacteria > Pseudomonadota > Gammaproteobacteria > Thiotrichales > Thiotrichaceae > JAGLBW01. The sequence goes on along the minus strand of QOAQ01000087.1, from coordinate 8,907 downwards.
TATGCACGACTAAATCTTGCCCTGAGGTAATGCCACCTAGCGTTCCACCTGCTTGGTTGCCGTCAAAACCATCGCTGTATATTTCATCACGATGCTCTGTACCTTTTTGCTCTACACAGGCGAATCCTGCGCCAATTTCTACGCCTTTTGCGGCATTAATGCTCATCATGGAATGGGCAATATCGGCATCAATACGATCAAAAATAGGCTCGCCTAAACCTGTGGGAATATTGGATGCTATCACGGTGATTTTTGCACCAACGGAGTTACCTTCTTTGCGTAAGGCATCCATATACTCTTCCATTGCAGAGACTTTACTGGCATCAGGACAGAAAAATGGATTGTTTCTAATCTCATTCCAATCGTGTGATTCTGCCTTGATAGGGCCTAGCTGAGAGAGGTAGCCACGAATTTCTATGCCATACTTTTCAAACAGATACTTCTTGGCAATCGCACCTGCGGCAACACGCATTGCAGTTTCTCGTGCTGATGAACGCCCACCACCGCGATAATCACGAAAACCGTATTTTTTATAGTAGGTGTAATCCGCATGACCTGGGCGAAAGCGATCCATAATATCGGAGTAATCTTTCGAGCGTTGATCGACATTATGGATAATTAATGCAATTGGCGTCCCCGTGGTTTTGCCTTCAAAGACACCTGAAAGAATTTGCACCTCATCAGGCTCGCGGCGTTGTGTGGTGTGACGACTTGTACCAGGTTTGCGTAAATCCAAGTCTCCTTGAATATCACTTACTGAAATCTCCAAACCTGGAGGGCATCCATCAACAATACAACCGATGGCGGGACCGTGACTCTCTCCAAATGAGGTCACTGTGAATAATTTTCCGTAGCTATTTCCTGACATATATACCGTTTACCGTGAGCTATTCTGTAACCGTTCAGATACCTTCTGAATGGTTACGCTATTTTTAGTGCTTAGGAATGTGCATATTCCTAAATTTATCGTAATCATATCTTGCAACTAGAATGCATTATGACACGTTATAATCGTAGTGATAATTTCTATAAGAGCGAATTAAATGAAAATAATACATTATCTATTGCTGCTGAGTTTGTTGCTGTTCTCCACAAGCATGCGTGCAAATGAGTTAAAAAACAATGCTTCGCCTTATTTAGCCATGCACGGGGATGATCCTGTTAACTGGATGCCGTGGGGCAAAGCGGCATTAGATAAGGCGAAAAAAGAGAATAAAATTATCTTTGTCTCGATTGGTTATTTTTCATGCCATTGGTGTCATGTGATGCAGCGTGAGAGTTACAAAAGCCAAATGATCGCTAATTTGCTTAATAAAGATTATATCTCGGTAAAGGTAGACCGCGAATTAAACCCTGTTTTAGATAAGCGTTTAATCGAATTTGTACAAATTACCAATGGCACGGCGGGCTGGCCGCTGAATGTTTTTCTTACACCCGATGCGTATCCTCTGGTGGGCGCAACTTATATGCCACGCGATAATTTTGCCACCGTCTTAAAGCGTCTCCAAACACGTTGGAAAAAAGATTCGCAAGCCTTAGAAGATATGGCAAAAAATAGAAATGAGACGCTAACAAATATGCTCGAAACGCAGGAGCGAACTAGCTCCAATACAAATATTTCTAAAGCATCGAAGCTATTGGTGAAAGTCACTATGGAGGGCGCTGATACCTTACAAGGTGGCTTTGGCAATCGAAAATTTCCCTCCACACCACAACTATCCGCCTTATTAGCCCTTAATGAAAAGCAAAAAGATAAAGCCTTAGATGATTTTTTACAGCTCACCTTAAATCAAATGGCACGAAAAGGTTTGCATGATGATATTGGTGGTGGTTTTTATCGCTACACCGTTGACCCTGCATGGGAAACGCCACACTTTGAAAAAATGCTCTACACCAATGCATTGATGCCATTACTGTATTTTGATGCGGCAGAACGCTACCACAATGCAGAGTATCGTAAAGTAGCACTCGAAACCTTACACTTCACCATCGAATCCATGCGTGGCAAAAGTAATGCCTATATCTCCAGCTTATCCGCCGTTGATGATAAAAATGAAGAAGGGGGATTTTACCTTTGGAGACGTGATGAATTGGCTAAAATTCTCAATAAAAAAGAGTTAGATTTAGCTTTTAAAGTGTGGCATTTAGATCAAGCCAATGAATTACCCGCAGGAAATTTACCGCGTAGAGAAGATACTTTAGATGTTATCGCTAAAAAATTCGGCAAGCCCCTTAATTTATTTGAAAAAGAGCTACAAAGTCTAAAAAACAAACTAAAAGCCTATCGTAATAAACACCGAGGTCTACCCCGAGACACCAAATTACTCGCCTCACAAAATGGAATGCTACTCGCAGCCTTTGCCAAAGGCGTTAGCTATGACCAGTCCTTACAAAACTACGGCGATAAACTGGCAATATTTTTAGAAAGCCTATGGAACGGTAAAATACTACGCCGTTCAGCCGCAGACGCTACCGCAGGCACCTTAGATAGCTATGCCGCTGCCTCATGGGGGCTGTTGTCGTGGGGGAAATCAACAGGTGATCAAAAAGCCATACAGACAGGTTTAGCCATTGCCAAAAAAGCATGGCAACTGTTCTATAAAAACGGTGTATGGATTGAAAATACCAACAGCCTACTACCACAAGGCACTAAACTGAGCCACTTACAAGACGGCGCGATACCATCAGCAGAATATTTTTTATTAGAAGCCAGCCGCTTAAGTGACGATGCTAACTTGCGTAAAAATATCCATGATGTGCTTAATAACTCAACGCGATCTATTGATGTTGACCCCTATGCTTATGCCTCGATTATTGCCTTTGCGGTTGGGTATCGTTAAAAGCGTAAGCCTTCAATAATAATCAACAGTATATTCAGAATTAAAATAGCCACTAGGGGTGATAGATCCATTCCGCTTATATAAGGTACGACATTACGAATGGGACGTAAAAGAGGCGTTGTTAAGCTTTGAATAAGGGGTGTCACATAATTGCCATGTGCGCTTCCTATCCAACTCATAATGGCCTGTACCAATAAAGAAATAATGTAAATCCAAATAATGACTTTGATTAGGTCAATAATCGATGCAATGATAATGCTGATAATATTTACATTTCCCGTGACTACTAATGACAATAAAATAATTTTTACAATCGTTAAACCTAGTGCAAGTATGACTGCTGATGTGTCTATTTTTCCGATTGAAGGAATAAAGCGACGCAGAGGAATTAAGACAGGATTGGTAATTTTCACTAAAAACTGTGAGAGCGGGTTGTAAAAATTAGCACCGACATAGCCAAGTAACATGCGTAAAATGACGGCGCCGATATAAAGTGAAAATAGCGTATCGATAAGAAGTACGCCTATTTGTTGTAATGTGTTCAATGCTAAAACCTCTATTTTTAGTAACCGTTCACCTACCCCCTGAAATTCGCCATTTCTGCGTTGAAAAATGATCATTTACACTTGTAAACTCACATTTTTTGCCTTGAACTAACAAATTTCAGGGGGCATCTGAACGGTTACTGTTTTTATTTACTGCTTAATTCTTCTGAGCGTTGTGCTGCTGCTGATAATGCGGTGTCAAATAACGCTATCAAGCCCCCTTGGGTTAATTCTTTTAAAGCCGCTTCCGTTGTACCGCCTTTGGAGGTGACTTTTTTACGTAATTCTGCGGGGGTATCAGAGCTTTCTAGTGCTAGTTTAGCGGCTCCAAATGCTGTTTGTAAGACCAGTTGTTGCGCATCTGCGGAGGATAATCCCAGTTTCTCCGCTGCATTTTGCATTGCTTCCATGACTAAAAAGAAATAAGCAGGACCGCTACCTGATACCGCCGTCACGGCATTGAGTTTTGCCTCATCATCAAACCAAATCGTGCTTCCGACAGATCGTAAAATACTTTCGGCTAGGTTACGTTGCTCTTCTGCAACAAGTTTATTGGCATATAAACCTGTAATACCTGCCTGTACTAGAGCGGGTGTATTTGGCATACAGCGCACCACAGGTACTCCTAAGTCTCCGCCTAACCAAGCCGATAAATTTGACTCTGTGATACCTGCGGCAATCGAAATAATTAAGGGTTGAGATTGTTGCACCGCATCTTGTAAAGGCTCACAAACCTGCTCCATTAATTGTGGTTTAACGGCAAGAATCACCACATCAGCATTTTCAATAGCTTGTAGATTATCGCAATGGGTAACGACCTCTGGCCATGCATTTGTAATGATGTCGAGCTGACTACTCATTGGGTCGGCGACACACAGAGAGAGAGAAGTCTCGTCTTTAATTAAGCCTGCAATCAGGCTTTGTGCCATATTGCCTGCCCCGATAAAGGTTATTTTTTTCATTATCTTTGCCTAGTTTTTTTATGATATTTCTCTTGCGCCAAAAATGGCAGTACCAATGCGGACAATCGTAGCACCTTCTGCAATTGCTGCGTGCATATCGCCACTCATGCCCATAGAAAGTGTATCCAATAATAGACCCTGGGAGGCATTATCGGTATTTAATTTTTCTTGTAATTTTCGTACCTTAGCAAATACTTTTCGCTGGCGACTACTATCCGATTCTGCTTTAGGAATGACCATTAATCCGCGTAGCCTAATATTAGTTAGTTTAGAAATTTCTGCCACTAATTTTGGCAAATCCTCGACGCATACACCTGACTTACTTGCTTCGGCACTGATATTCACTTGTAAGCAAATAGATAATGGCGGTAAATGTGTGGGGCGTTGCTCACTTAAGCGTTTGGCAATTTTAAAGCGGTCAACCGTGTGTACCCAGCTTGCTGTCTCAGCAACTGCACGGGTTTTATTGGATTGTAGCGAGCCAATAAAATGCCATTCTATGTCTAAATCGGCTAATGCCTCTGCCTTTTCAAGCATTTCTTGCACATAATTTTCACCAAAAATACGCTGTCCACAGGCATAAGCATCACGTATGACTTGTGCAGGATGACGCTTACTAACTGCTAGTAATTGCACACTATTTTGTTTGCGTTGGGCGTGTTTTTCACTGTCTAAAATATCAGCGCCGATTGTCTGGAGCTTATCACATAGGCTTTTCATATATGTTAGTCTAATCCGCAAAATAAAAATAAGAAAATAACGAAGAAATATAGCTATGGATATTACCCAATTACTTGCCTTTTCGGTAAAAAATAACGCATCAGATTTACATATTTCCGCAGGTCAGCCACCCATTATACGGGTAGATGGCGATATGCGCCGTGTCAATCTACCCGTGCTTGACCATAAAGCCGTGCATAGCATGGTGTATGACATTATGAATGACAAGCAACGTAAATCGTATGAAGAAAGTTGGGAGACGGACTTTTCCTTTGAGATACCCGGTGTGGCGCGCTTTCGTGTTAATGCTTTTAATCAAAACCGTGGTGCAGCAGCGGTCTTTCGTACTATCCCTAGCAAAATATTATCCTTAGAAGACCTAAATGCCCCCTCTATTTTTAAAATGATTTCCGAAAAACCTCGTGGATTAGTGCTGGTAACAGGGCCAACAGGTTCGGGAAAATCAACAACATTAGCGGCAATGGTGGATTATAAAAATAAAACAGAATACGGGCATATCCTCACCATTGAAGACCCGATTGAATTTGTGCATGAAAGCAAAAAGTGTCTCATTAACCAACGTGAAGTACACCGTGATACACAAGGCTTTGATGAGGCATTACGCTCCGCACTACGTGAAGATCCCGATACTATTTTAGTCGGTGAAATGCGTGACTTAGAAACAATCCGCCTTGCGCTCAGCGCCGCAGAAACTGGGCATTTAGTGTTTGGTACATTACACACAACCAGCGCACCCAAAACAATCGACAGAATAGTCGATGTATTTCCTGCGGCAGAAAAAGATATGGTGCGCTCGATGATTTCATCCTCCTTAGAGGCGGTTATCTCACAAACGTTATTGAAAAAAACAGGTGGCGGTCGTGTGGCAGCCCATGAAATCATGCTAGGTACAGATGCTATCCGTAATATGATCAAAGAAAACAAGCTGGCACAGATGCGTTCGACCTTACAAACCAGTGCAGGTGACGGCATGCAAACAATGGATCAAAGCCTGCAAAAACTAATGGCACAGGGTTTAATTTCTCGTGAAGTAGCACTGAAGAAAGCGGCTAATCCTGCGGCACTGTAATATTAGTTTGTGATGAAGCACAAAATGATACATTGATCCTATTATCAACAATAAAAATAATAATATTATGGATAAAGATAGCGCAACGAGTTATGTCCACTCCTTACTCGAAGGACTCCTAAAAAAAGGTGGCTCTGACCTGTTTATTACCGCAGGCGCACCCCCTTCGATTAAAGCCAGTGGGCAAGTCAAACCGCTGTCAAATCAACCCTTAAGCGAAGAACAATCACGCTTTTTAGTGCGTTCTATTATGAATGACTTACAGGTGCGTGAGTTTGAGGCATCGATGGAATGCAACTTCTCTATTAGTCTACCCGGTAAAGCCCGTTTTCGTGTGAATGCCTTTACGCAACGTAGCTGTCCTGGCATGGTGTTACGCCATATTCCACAAGAAATTCCCAGTGTAAAAGAACTAAATTTACCGCCGATTCTTGAAAATATTGCCATGACACATCGTGGTTTAGTGATTATGGTTGGTGCAACCTCATCGGGTAAATCAACCACGCTTGCATCAATGATTGACTACCGAAATGAAAACTCTCACGGGCATATCATCACCATTGAAGACCCGATTGAATTTACGCACGAACACAAAAAATGCCTAGTGACGCAGCGTGAAGTGGGGCTAGACACGGCTAATTTTGGTATCGCACTCAAAAACACCTTACGTCAAGCGCCCGATGTTATTTTACTCGGCGAAGTGCGCGACCGCGAGACCATGGAATACGCCATTGCCTACGCAGAAACAGGGCATCTATGCTTAACCACTTTACATGCTAATAATGCCAACCAAGCACTCGACCGTATTATCAATTTCTTTCCTGAAGAGCGACGCGGTCAACTGCTAATGGATTTATCGTTAAATCTGAAAAGTATCGTATCGCAACGTTTAGTGCGTCGTAAAAACAAACAAGGGCGGCTACCTGCCATCGAAATAATGCTCAATACACCAATGATGGCAGACCTTATTTTGAAAGGCGATGTGCAAGGAATGAAAGAGCTAATTTCAAAATCAAATGAGCTGGGTATGTGTACCTTCGATCAGTCCCTCTTCCGCTTAATTGACGCTGGACTTATTGATACCCAAGAAGGTATGCGCCATGCTGATTCTATGAACGAACTACGTTTGCAGCTAAAACTAAACAGTCGCTACGCAAATAAAAATGACTTCTTTAAAGGCACTGAAAAAATGTCAATCGAAGCACTGGATGATTTAGAGGCATGATATGAAAATTAAAAGTTATCTCAATGCGATGGTTAAATACAATGCATCAGACTTATATTTAACCACGGGCGCAAAAGCATCGATTAAAGTTCAAGGTGGCTTAAAACATATCACTAATAATAGAATGGGGCCTGGCATTATTGCTGCTTTAGCAAAAGATTTAATGAGCGATGAAGAATGGCTTATCTTTAGAAAAACCAAAGAGATGAACAAAGGGATCTCGATACGTGATGTGGGGCGTTTTCGTGTCAATGCCTATCATCAACGCGGTGAAGTCTCTATGGTGATTCGTTATGTACGCTCAGAAATACTCAGCCCAGAAATGCTAGGTTTACCCGATGTGTTAAAAGATTTGGTGATGAAAAAAGAGGGCTTATTACTGTTTGTTGGTTCAACAGGCGCAGGTAAATCCACCTCGATGGCATCCTTAATACAATATCGAAATGAACGCCATGCGGGGCATATGTTGACGATTGAAGACCCCATTGAATTTGTCTTTCAACATGATAAATCCATTATAGGTCAACGCGAAGTCGGTTTTGATACACTCTCCTACGTGAGTGCAATGCGCGAAGCCATGCGTGAAGCACCCGATGTGATTATGGTCGGTGAAATTCGTGATACTGAAACCGCAGAATCTGTTATGGGCTTTGCCGATACAGGACATTTAGTGATCACCACATTACACGCAACTAGCACCACACAAGCCTTAGAGCGTTTATTATATCTCTTTCCAAAAGAACACAAGCAACGTGTATTAATGGACTTATCATTAAACTTACGCGGCATCGTCGCACAACGACTTATTAAAGGAACGCGCGGTCAATTAGTCTTAGCCACCGAAGTACTGATTAACACACCGTTTATTAGCGAAGTGATACGTAACGGCGAAACACAGCAACTCAAAGAACTATTAGAAAAAGGGGCAGGAGATGGCATGTACTCTTTTGATCAATCATTAGTTTCATTGTATAAAAATGGCGATATATCAAAAGAAGAAGCAGCAGAAAATGCAACCTCCAGAAACAATCTAGAATGGCGTTTAAACTTTGATGAGAAAAAAGAAACTAATAGTCAGTTATTAGGAAATAAAAACTCAGACACCTTTGCTACATCAAATACAAATCTGCCAGAACTGGAAATTTAATCGGCTATGAATTAGGCTACACCAAACCATCAAATAAAAATAAACAGATGAAAAATAAAATAATAAAACCAATATTAAGAATACTCAGAAGAAGGAGTAGAAGACGATATGTGTTTCTTCGCTCAATAGCGGGTAATTTTGAATACAAATAGAGATCTCTTTAAACCTAACTGATGTTACGCACTTTAGATTTCTATTTGTGCGTTTAAGCACAAATAGCACGATGCGATAGCGAGTGCGAAGCAGTAGTTCCCATTCTAACCGCGCCGAGCATTTGCAAGTAAAAATGGATCTGCAGGGCAAGCTGTTTGAGCGCAGCGAGTTTTTGCCCTGCCCATTTTTACTTGTGAAGCGCAGGAGAAAGCGGGTAGCTGGGTC
>QOAQ01000129.1 GCA_003972955.1 Aquificaceae bacterium | reverse complement strand
CGATAAAAGAAGGCGATATTATCAAGTTTGATTTTATCGAGTTTAGCTTTCATACCAGCGTAGCCGCCGAGAAGGTAAGCAAAGCAGAGCATAAATTGGATGCAGTGCAGTGGCAATTAGTCAGTGAATACCAGCTTCCTAGCGACTCCTTTTCCTCCATCCCGTTAACAAACAATCAACTCACCCAAATAGGACGTAAGCCCCAAGGAAAAGGCAATAATATTACGCTTGATATTGCGGGTATCTCACGTCAACACCTTGAAATTAAGGTAAAAGCAGGGCAATGTTTTGTGCGCGACTTAAATAGCACACGCGGCACTTTACTGAATGGATCGCCCTTATCCAATGCGTTTAGCGCACTGCATGAAGGGGATCATTTAACGCTGGATTTAGTCTCCTTAATTTTAAAAAAGTCACAAAGAAACTCTGCGCCCTCGCTAAAAAACACCGTTAGCACAGGCTATATCGAACCCGACGTACTCGATGGCTACAACCCGCTAGAACAAGATATTAGTAAAATGGTCTACGAAGAGCTAGACGCTTGTATCGGTTGCCATGAATGTATGCGCGCCTGCCCCTTGCCTGACTCTGAATCTATCAGCATCGCTAATCTCAATGCTTATGCAGGTGGCACGGTTGCATTAAACAGCACCATTCAACACTTTGTCGAAGACTGTACCCAGTGCGATGCTTGTGTCCCTGTTTGCCCTGTTAATATCCAACGCTCCCGCATTGTTTTATGGAATAAATTAAAAACACCCGCCAGCCAACGCGAGACCTTAATGGCAGAAGTGGGTAACGGCGAACTACAAGAAGTCCAACTCAGTCGCAGTGAATTAAAACAGTTTTTTAGTGCGCAATATTTATTTAAAACCCTCGATGACAGCGCCCAAGAACGCCTCTTCTCAACGCTTAAAGTTAAACAGCTTTTTACTGGCGAAACACTGATAAAAGAAGGTGAGTACAGCCAAACCTTATGGCTGATTATCTCAGGGGAAATCTCTAGTAGCACCGCACTAGACGACGGTACGCAGCAAGAAATGGTGCATTTAGAACAAGGGCATCTTATCGGCATTCAAGCGGTACTGGCAGACCAAGCCTCCGATGCGCATTATCAAGCCAAGCAAACCACGCTATTATTAGGCTTAAGTAAGTACGCACTAACAGCCATCAGCAAACAAAATCCCGACTTTTCCAATGTCCTAAAACGTAGTTATATTCATCACACAACCGAGTATTTTTTGGCAACACACCCGCTTTTCAAACCACTTGACGATAACGCAAAACGTCGTATTTTAAATGAGTTTGAAGTACAAAAATTCGCGCAAAGTGACACCCTGCTTAAAGCAAATAACATAGGCAAAAATATCTATTTTATACTGCGTGGATTTGCACAAGAAAAACGTCAAGAAAATAACAATAAATTCATCGCCAACTACCTTAAAGCAGGAGAAACATTTGGTTATGACGACAGCCAACGGCGCGGGGAATTTATTGCGATAACAGCCACCACTAACTGTGAAATAGCCGTTTTATCTGCCGCCGCATTACAGCGTTTAGAAACTAGCATCCCCGATATTCTGCAACAACTTACCGCCCACACCCGCGTAGAAAATACAGCAAAAAACAAACAACTCGCCAATATCGTCCACGGCAACCATATTATGGCAATTGATACCCGCCTATGTGTCGATTGCGACAACTGCGTTTCCGCTTGCCAACGCCGTCATGGACACTCACGATTAGACCGCGCCAAACAAAACCTGCAAGTAGGAAACTACCACTTCCCAGGAGCCTGCTACCACTGCGACGATCCAAAATGCTTACTCTGCTCAGTTGACGGCATAATCCGCTTACCCAGCGGCGAAATTCAAATACAAAACCACAACTGCATCGGCTGTGGAGCCTGCGCCGAACGATGCCCTTATGACAATATTCGCATGGTCGAACGCCAACCTGCCAACAACACTATTTTCACGCTAATTAAGAAAGTGCTAGGAAAATCAGCCGCAAAAAATGAGATTAAAAACTTAGCGGTAAAATGCGACCTTTGTGTAGATTACAACAACGGCCCCGCCTGTGTGATATCTTGCCCTACTGGGGCGGCTATGCGGGTTGATCCTAGTTGTTTAAGCGCTTAACTCACCCTGAAATCTAATAAAGCTTACCTCTATGGATAACAAGTACCTCAACCAAAACGGCTTAGGCAAAGGCTTATTATTATCAATGGTCATACTATTTGCGCTTATTGCCTCTCTGGGTGTTTTTTACCAATTCCAAACCCAGTCCGAACCCGCTCGTGGTTATACCATTACAGGTATTATCCTCGGTATTGTTGCTGTTTTATTTTTACTGATTGATGGTTTTTATGCATGGCGTAAGCGTTCTGGACAGGAGTTTTTATTGGGTCGTTTACGTTCTTGGTTATGGTTGCATGTTGTTGTCGCTGTCTTGGGGTTTGTCAGTGCGGGATTTCATGCGGGGTGGCATTTAGATGGCGGTATTGGCTCATGGTTGATGGGCTTTTTTAGCCTCACTTTTCTTTCAGGACTGTATGGTTGGTGGGTGTATTTGCGTGTGCCACGTAAAGTAAATCGCACTGTTGGCAATTTAGCGATTAAAGCAACGCAAAAACAGTTACAGGCTGCTGAGGAGTTACGTGAGCGTTTGCAAAAGAATTTTCCTGTTAATGAGTTAGAGTTGGCGCAACTTTTTGATCCTAAAAGTACCGTTGAAGCTAAGCCTTTGTCATTGGAAAAACTAGAGCAGACGCTTGCTGATCTAAAGACTAAAGTATCACAACAAAAAAGTCTCAAACGTCAATTACGCCTTTGGTTGTATATCCATATTCCTGCGGCAATTTTGGTTTTGATTTTATTGCCTATCCACATTATTGACCAAATATGGGCTAAAGATGTGTTTGACCTTAACCTAACGCAAAACTTCAATACCCCCGCTCATTATGCCGACCCTGCAAGCTGTGCGGAGTGCCATCAAACACAATATAATGAGTGGATCGGCTCCATGCACGCTCACGCTGTTGCTAGTCCTGTTACCGAATTGCAAAATCATTTAGTGGTCTTAAAAGAGCGCGAGTTATTAGCATCAGGGGAGTTAAAACAAGCCGTGGTGGGAGATTTATGCGTTAAATGCCATGCGCCCACAGGCTATTTAGGCGATGCTAAAAACCATGAGGATATTTTAATAGCCGCCAAAGATCGCGCTCCCGCAAGTCGTTTTGGTGTCTCGTGCGTGAGCTGTCATCAAATAGAATCCGTCACCGCATTACAGGGAGAGAGCAAATTTCCCTATCGTAATATTCGCAATATCAAGATTGATGACTCTGCCATTATGCGCGGTCAAAATAAAAACAATATCGGCAATGCGGCGCATCAAAACCGCTTCTCTGCCACTATCAGCAATCCTGTTGTTTGTGCGTCTTGCCATACAGTTGCAGTAGAAGACCCTGCGACACAAAACGCTATTTTACCGTTACAAGATACCTATACGGAGTGGCTAACAGGCGGTAAAAACTTTAGTTGGAGTGATACGCACTGCATGAGTTGTCACAATATGCCGTTAGATAATATTGTCGCACAGGTGCAAAAAATGCAACAGCAACGCCTACCGTTAAAACAGCGTTTACAGCGTATTAAACCCTTAATCCAAAAAAACAAACTGGCGAGTAATGATAGCTTTGCAGCTGACCCAGCGCAAAACTATGATGCACCCATTAGCGCAGGCGTACGTCGCTTTCAACATACTTTTACAGGGGTGGATTATCACCTCGAAAGCCAGCAGCCCTTTGCTCAAGATGAAGCTGATTTTTCTAAAAATAGTGCGATTCATGCGAGCACAAACCAACGTGTAAATAATCTCCTAAAAATCTCTAGTGCCATTAAAATCCAAAAGGCATCGGCAAATAGTGTAACGGTTGATGTAATGAACCTCGCCACAGGACATCACTTACCCGCAGGCTTCGCATTTGCGCGTGAGATGTGGCTCGAAGTCTCAGCCAGCCCTAGTCGCTCTGGAGATGATTGGGTGGTTTTGCTTGGCGGTAAAAATAATAAAGCGCTCTCTGCCACACAAGCACTTAATAAAAAGGAAAATGGCTTAAAGAACTTTCAAGCCGTTTTATTTAATGGCAACAAAGGTGAGGAAACCGTTTTACAAAACGAAGCAACAGCCGTTTTAAAAGGCAAAGGCGCGGTTAAAAAAGGCTTTAAAGATAGAGAAAAATTCTTATTACCCGCTGAAATTCGTCGCTTAAATTTACGTTTTAGACAGCGTGTTAGTAATCCAAAACGTATTCGAGTACGCTTACGCTTTAGAAATTATCCGATAGAATTTATCGAAGGACTTGCGGTGCGCTTTGATAAGCTTGGCGATATCCAAGGTGCTACGCGCGCCAGAGCACTTATCCCGCAATTAAAAATTATTGATATTGCAGAAGATGAAGTGAGTTTGTAATAAATCTAAGCAAAAACTATCAAGCTACACTATTCTATAAAACCAAGAAACAAAGAGAAAATCTATGGACTACAGCGACGAGCAGTTAGAAAAAGACACCCTCTTATTAGAGCGTTATAGAGTTGATAAATTTCTCGCCTCAGGTGGTATGGGCAAAGTGTATTTGGCAACCGATATTCGTCTTGGGCGCTTAGTTGTGTGTAAATTTCCGCATAAAGACCTACTGTTTCGCGAAGGTTTTAAAGAGCGTTTTCAAAAAGAAGTTTCAACCTTAGTCAAACTCCAATACCCTGGTGTGTTAGCCGTGTTAGATTTTGGAGAGCATGAAAACCAACCCTTTGTTGTTTTACAATATTTATCCAAAGGAAGTTTAGAAGATAAGCTCGGCGGTGATATTGGCGACCGTAAAAATCTACAAAGTATCAAAGATGTTATTACATGGGCGACTCCGATTGCAAAAACACTCGACCAACTCCACAAAGAGGGCGTTATCCATAGAGATGTTAAGCCTGGAAATATTCTCTTTGATGAGCACGACAATCCTTATATTTCTGATTTTGGTATCGTCAAAGTCTTAAAAGGTTTGGAAGAAGATGAGGCTGCAACAGGCACGTCGGGTAGTATTGGTTCTGTTGGTTATATGGCGCCAGAATATATTCAAAGTGAATATGGTCCAGAATATGATCAGTACTTATTAGCCACCGTATTATACGAATGTTTAAGTGGAGCCTTACCGTTTAAATGGCTTAATCAAGATGAGTATCGTGTCATCGTTGCCACACAAGACCCGCTCTCTTTAATAGAAAAAGCACCTCATTTATCCGAAGCGGTAACTGCGCCAATAATGAAAGCCTTATCACGCAATCCTGATGAGCGTTTTTCAAGTTGTCAGACATTTATTGAAGCTTTAAATGCCGATAGTGCTTCCAGTGCAACACAGGTATCAGATAATACTGCCCAAAAAACATCCTCTAAAAAGACAGCCACTCCTCCCCCTTTAAAAACGCAGTCAGTTACACCTGAAAGCTATCAAACAGCTATATCAGCTGAAAAAAAATCTAAAACTCCGCTTATTGTGACAGGGTTATTGTCTATTATTGCACTAGCGGTAGGTGGTTTTTTCTTATTGCAACATAATGCGGATAAGAAAATAGAAACAGCAACGATTACTGCTATTGATCCACCTAAGCTTAACGACCCAGCAAAGGCAGTATCAATAGACCCCATTAAAGATGTAAAAACTCCTGTCACAGCAACAACACTTGAGCCTATTCACGTAGTAAAACCTGAACCAACTGCACCGACACCAAAGCAACCATCAGCACAAGAAATACAAGCACAGCTAGAAAAAGAACAAGCAGAATTAGAAAGAAAACAGCGAGAAGAAGAACGTTTACGCGCAGAAAGAGAGCGGGCTAAAGCGGAGCAAGCAAAAAAAGTTTGTACAAAGGGGGATGCTATCCATAAGCAAGCCGCACGTGGCAATGTGTCTTTTGTAAAAAAATGCCTTAACTTGAAGGTGAATATTAATATAAAAGATAAAAAGCTATGGACTCCATTACATGCCGCAAGTAATCAAGGTCGTTTACAAGTTGTTAAATTATTAGTATCAAAAGGCGCACAAATAAGTTTAAAAGAAATTAATGGCTTCACTCCATTAGACTTAGCCATTCGCAAAAAACAGCAATCAACCATTAAATTTTTAAAACAAAAAGGTGCACTAGCAACCCTTAAAATCCCAACGGTTAATCCTAATACAAACCCCGCCGCATTAGCTAAAACACGTCAACAATGTCTAGCAGATGATGCTTTTCATAAAGCCGCGGCAAGAGGCAATCTTAGCTTTGTAAAAAAATGTATCAAAGCAAAAATAAATATAAACCAACGCGAGAAAAACGGCTGGACAGCACTGCATTCAGCATCTAGTAGTGGACGCTTGAATATTGTCAAAGAGCTGATTAAAAACGGCGCTAATATTAATGCCAGTGCAAATGCAGGACACAGACCTTTAGATTTAGCGCAAAGTGCTAATCATCAGTCGGTCGTTACCTTTTTAAAAAAACGGGGTGCGGTGGGGCGTTAGAAATTATGGAATACTAATTTCCCTAATTTCTGTAACATCAAAACAGCTAGGATGAATTATGTGTAAGGAGATAGTTTAAGGTATACTCTGTTACTATCGAAGACTTCTTAGGAATGCTATCGTTTTTTCAAATGAAAAGACATAATAATAGCTTAGGACTCAGGATTAAATAAGTAGCGGAACTTAACACCGATTTTTTGTTTCAGATTGGATTATCTAAAAAAGGCGCATAGTCATTCTATGCAACGATTTTAGACCATTCAAGCTGGGACAAAAAGGCACGTTAAGTTTTGTTAGTTATTTAATTCTGAGTCCTTATTATACTCGCTCCAATAAAAATAAAGATTTATGCTACGTTTTTTTACTACATTATTTAGACGAATAGTTGCTCCGCTAATTATCATTGCCTCTTTAGGTATTATTGTTGTCGCTGCTTCTTACTTTTACTACACCCCAAAGTTACCTTCTGTAAATGAACTGCGTAATACACAACTGCAATTACCTATACGAGTTTATAGTAAGGAAGATAAGCTCATCGCGGAGTTCGGACAATTTCGTCGTCGCCCTGTTAAAATTGATGATATTCCTCCACAAATGGTCAATGCATTTATCGCTATCGAAGATGCCCGTTTTTATCAACATCGAGGCGTTGATTTCAAAGGGATTGTACGTGCCGCATTTACGGCGATAAAAAATCGCAAAGTTAGCCAAGGTGCAAGTACTATTACCATGCAACTTGCGCGTAACGTCTTTTTAAGCTCAGAGCGCACTCTTACCCGTAAAATTAAGGAAATGTACTTAGCCATAAAAATAGAGAAGGAGCTGAGTAAAAAAGAAATACTAGAGTTGTATCTTAATAAAATATTTTTAGGAAAACGTGCTTATGGCGTTGGTTCTGCGGCGGAAATTTATTATGGAAAAAAACTTAAGGAATTAAGCCTCCCGCAAATGGCGATGATCGCAGGTCTTCCTAAAGCACCGTCTAAATATAATCCCATTAATCGACCTAAGCGTGCCAAGGAACGTCGAAATTACATATTAAAAAGAATGTATGAGCAAAGATACATTAACCAGCGAGAATATGCCCAAGGGGTTAAAGCACCCATTACCGCAAAGATACATCACACCGAAACCCAAACCTATGCACCTTATATGGCAGAAATGGCAAGAGCGGATGCGATTAAACGCTATGGTGTTGATAATATCTATAAACTTGGACTTAATATTTACACAACGCTAGATAGTAAAGAACAAGACCTAGCGATCAAAACGCTACGCAGTCACTTGATACAGTACACGCTTCGTCATGGTTATCGAGGAGCGGAAGATCATATTGATTTAGCGGAATTTAATAGCAGAGAAAAGCAAGCTAAAAAACTTAAAAGTTATAAGACCTATGCCAATATACACCCTGCGCTTGTTTTAAAATCTAATAAAAAACAAGCTATTTTATATACAAATCAGCAAAGCAAGCCGATTACACTTAAGCTTTCCCAAGTTGCTTGGGCGCGCCCTTATATCAATGAAAATCGACGTGGTAAAAAAATAAAAAAGGTTAATGACGTACTTAAAGCTGGCGATATTGTGCGTGTACAAAAAAATAAAAAAGGTGTATGGAAACTAACACAAATACCACGCGTGACTGGCGCTTTAGTATCTCTTGATCCTAAAGATGGTGCTATTGATGCGATAGCGGGAGGCTTTGATTTTACCTACAGTAAATTTAATCGAGCCATTCAAGCAAGACGTCAGCCCGGCTCTAGTTTTAAACCTTTTATTTATAGTGCCGCACTCGCTAAAGGATCATCACCTGCAAGTATTATTGATGATGCACCATTAGAGCTAAAAGGTAGTACATGGGATCCACAAAATTATGGGCATAAATTTGGTGGTTTAACACGCCTAAGAGTCGCTCTAGCAAAATCTAAAAATATTGTTTCTATTCGCTTATTACAAAAAATTGGCTTATCTTATGCGATTGATTATGCTACTAAATTTGGCTTTAAGAAAAAGTCCTTACCCGCTGATTTAACACTTGCTTTAGGAACAAATTCAGCAACTCCACTACAAATGGCAACCGCTTATGCGTCTTTTGCCAATGGTGGTTATAAGATAAATAATTATTTTATTCGTAAGATTGTTGATAAAAACCATACTGTGCTTTACCAAGCAAACCCTAAAACAGCCTGCTCAACTTGCTCATCTGACCGCTTAGTGCAGACTGACAATAATGACTCAAGCGATCAATTAAAAGAGAGTAGGTTTGCAAAGCGCATTATGAAGCCTTATGTAAATTATCAAATTAATACCATGCTTCAAGATGTTACCCGCTATGGAACAGCGGCACGCGCAGGTCGAACATTAAAACGTAGTGACATTGCAGGAAAAACGGGAACCACTAATGACCAAAAAGATGCATGGTTTTGTGGCTTTACACCGAAAAAAGTAACCACTGTTTGGGTGGGATTTGATCAGCTAAAACCGCTAGGAAAACACGAAACATCAACCCAAGCTGCGTTGCCTATTTGGATTGACTTTATGAAGGTGGTATTGAAAGGCACTAAAATTAGTAAGTTTCAGCGACCTAAAGGCTTAATTAATATTACACTTGATGCTGAGTCGGGCTTACAACCGTCTCAAACAACGATAAATACTATTGTTGAAAGTCTAACCCCAGAACAAATTCCAACCGAAGAAGATCGTTTTGAGTATATGCAAGCACTTGACGGACATGCCTTTGAAAAATTAAATGAAGACTTAAAAGTTGCCCTCGAAAAAGCACTCACACCACGACATAAAGAACGCTTGATTCGCGAGGCAGAACAACGACGAGCCAATGCTTTACGTCGTCAAAGAGCAAGAGAAAAAGAACTTGAGCGCCTAGGAAAATTATCACCAACAGCATCAAATATAAATATGAATAATGATGCAGAATCAGTCAGACAACAGCAAAAAGAAATGGTTGAGATACCCGAACAATTGTTCTAAATTATTTTGAATAAGCAAAAAAAAGCCACCTAATCATGGTGGCTTTATACCTTATCGGTAACTGCTCAGATTGTACTCTATAGTCTTTCACAGATTAAATTTCCATTCCCTTCACTTCGACTTCGCCTGTACTGAGCAAAGTCGAAGTGAAGTAAAGGGAAATTATTTAAATGAATGTCCTATAGCTGAGTAGTTACCATTATTGCTGACCAAACTCATGCACTGCATCAACCAGTACTTTTACATTATCAGGGTCTATATGTTGATGTATTCCATGCCCTAAATTGAAGACATGACCACTCCCCTCGCCAAAATCAGCAATAATATCGCTTACTTGCTGACGGATAGTATCGGCTGAACCGTATAAAACGCAGGGATCCATATTTCCCTGCAAAGCAACTTTATCGCCTACACGTTTTTTTGCATCTGAGATATTTATTGTCCAATCTAAGCCTAAGCCAGTACATCCTGTATCAGCCATTGCTTCTAACCACTGCCCACCTCCTTTCGTGAACAGTGTCACTGGAATTTCTCTGCCTTCTGCTTCACGCTGTAAACCTGAGATAATACGTTGCATATAGTCTAGTGAAAATTCTTTATACGTTTTAGGTGTTAACAAACCACCCCACGTATCAAAGATCATAACAGCCTGTGCTCCTGCTGCTATCTGAGCATTCAGATACAAAGTCACACTATCTGCCAGCTTTTCAAGTAATAAATGCATTGCAGCAGGGTCGTCATACATCATCCCTTTTACACGACCGAAGTCTTTACTTGATCCACCTTCTACCATGTAAGTCGCTAATGTCCATGGACTTCCTGAAAAACCAATTAGAGGAACACGCCCTTTTAAGTCACGACGAATAGTACGCACAGCATTCATGACATAGGATAATTCTTGCTCAGGATCAGGAACACCAAGCGCCTCTACATCTTTACGCTTAGTGATTACTTTTTTAAAGCGCGGCCCTTCGCCTTCTGCAAAGTACAAACCTAAGCCCATCGCATCTGGAATAGTTAATATATCTGAAAATAATATTGCCGCATCAAGATCGTAACGTTCAAGTGGCTGTAGAGTTACTTCACTAGCTAGATCAGCATTCATGCATAAATCCATAAAGCTACCTGCTTTTGCACGAGTAGCACGATACTCTGGAAGATAACGTCCTGCCTGTCGCATAATCCATACTGGCGTGGTATCAACAGGTTGTTTAAGCATTGCGCGAAGAAAACGATCGTTTTTTAACTCTACCATAAACGTAGTATCCCAAATTTAAGAACAGTTACTAAATACCTGAATCTATGACTTCACTACGGATTCAGGAAATCTTGTACAAAGATTATTGTTATAAACAGCCTATCCCCGTAATAGAGTAAATTCCATACCTATAAGGATAGATATTAAGGACTCATTCATAAAAAAAGGAAAGCCCTAGATTCTAGAGCTTTCCTTTTATTACGTCATTATTCTATATTAAGAAACCTGACACTATTTCTATTTTAGAAGTAATCATCAGCCAAGAAGCTGAGATTTAATCATACCGCTAACTTTACCCATATCTGCCCTACCTTGTGCTTTAGGTTTGATATATGACATCACCTTACCCATATCTTTCATTGAGCTTGCACCTGTTTCAGACATTGCGGCTGATATTAAACTTTGCAATTCGTCATCAGTTAAAGGCTCTGGTAGATATACTTGAATAACATCTAACTCGGCCTCTTCTTGCTCAACTAGATCATTACGATCGGCTTTTGTAAATTGAGCTATAGACTCTCGACGTTGTTTACACATTTTATCTAGAATAGCGATGACATCTGCATCATCCAACGCTAATCGTGTGTCTACTTCTTGCTGCTTAATTGCGGCAAGAATAGTACGAATGGTTAACAAGCGTCCTTTTTCTTTATTACGCATTGCTGATTTCATATCATCAGTAATGCGACTTTTTAGATCTGACATGTAATAAAGTTACCAGTTTTTAATACATACGAACGCGACGATTTAACTCACGCTTCAAGTTTTTAAGGTTGCGCTTAACAGCCGCTGCTTTTTCTCTTTTACGCACAGAGGTAGGCTTTTCATAATATTCACGCGCACGAACCTCCGCAACAACACCTGCTTTCTCACAGGTGCGCTTAAAACGACGTAGTGCAATTTCAAATGGCTCGTTGTCTCTAACTTTTACGCTTGGCATAATTCTTTATATCTCAACAATAGGTTTTTATAAATAAACGGCACATTATACCTTTCCATGAATTAAAATCAAAGTATTCAGAACATAAGTTTTACGACTAAATCCTATATAGATATTCGCTTAAATAATTTCCCTTCGACTCCGCTCAGAGAGCTAGTTCCCTGAGCGGAGTCGAAGGGAATGGAAATTTAATATGTGAAAGACTATATGTATGCGTGCAGAAAAAATAATATTTGATTAATATATTTTCAATACTATTTGAACTACTGCGGTATACTTTGAGTCCATATACATTATGTGTAAACAACAAACAGACATGAATAAACAAATACTTTGCGGTCTCCTTATCCTTTTAAGTGCTTGCTCTAATTACAAATTAGATGTGCAACAGGGAAATCTTGTTACTCAAGACACTATTTCAAAACTACAACAAGGAATGAGCAAACAAGAAGTGCAATCTCTATTAGGCACTCCTCTCCTGCAAGATAGCTTTGATAATAATCGTTGGGACTACCTCTTTTACAGCAAAAAGAATAAAACAAAATCCCAAAATATTACCCTGCGCTTTAAAGATGACCAGCTTATTAATGTATCACATTGATTTTTTACTACGAATACATACGTTTACATACAAACTCTTTTTAACAAAAAATCGTGCTATTTTTAAGCTATTTTAAATCTCTGTTTAATATTTATGTATATTAATCAATAACAAATAGAAATATATTCTATGACAGTGATTATAATAACTAATTAAGAAATAGACATTAGGTATTTTTTTAGTCTATATTCTAGAACTATAGTGTCTACCCCCCCCTATCTTGTAGATTTTTTCATAACTAAAAAAATCTGCATGAGTTTAGGACTCAGGATTGAATAATGTGCGGAACTTGACACAGAATTTTTGTTTCAGATTGAATGATCTCAAAAGGCGCATAGTCACTCTACGCAACGATTGAGAGCATTCAATGCTGGGATAAAAAGGCAAGTTAAATTTCGTAGATTATTTAATTCTGAGTCCTTAGACACTGATAAAAACCACAGTAACCACAAACTAAATTGAGTTTAGGTATGCCTACAGTTCTTAATCATTACTCCATACGCTTTATCATCTTTTTAGTGTTTAGTTGCGTTTTATCTACCTCGCTTCTGGCAGAAAAAAAATATGAGGTGGGACTAACCGCAGATATCCCCTACGTTGATATAGAATACAAAGGAAAAAAAATCCGTATTAAACGCATACAAGATCAACAGAATACGCTCACAAGTAACTACAGTAAAACATCACGCGCTTGTCCTCCTTTTTGTATTACCCCCATGGAAATTGCCCCAAATGTAAAAACGGTAGGTGAGTTAGAAGTCATCGAGTTTATAAAAACAGAGGTCAACTCAGGCAGAGGTTTGTTAATTGATGCTCGCCTAAGTGAATTTTATGACACAGAAACACTGCCTGGAGCGATAAACATACCTTTTATTATTTTTAATGATCCATCACTAATAACAGACATTGTATCTTTGCTAGGAGTTGAAAAAAAGGAGGGTAAATATGATTTTTCTAAGGCTAAAACCTTATATTTATTTTGCAATGGCCCTTGGTGCAAACAATCTCCACTCGCAATAAAAGCGCTGATTAAATTTGGCTACCCAAGCAGTAAAATATTCTATTATAGAGGTGGCATGCAACTATGGAAATTATTTAGCTTAACCACTGTCTTGCCAAAACCCAATCAGATAGACCAACAGGTAAAGTAACGTGTATCAATTTCCCGACTCCACAAACAATGAGACCGAAATTTTTCATAACTCCGAACCCACAACAGCAAATAAAAAGAAATATTTTAAAGCTATATTAGTAGCCAATATACTACTAGCACTCTTTGTAGCAAGTATTGTCTGGTTTTTATTTTTCTTTGACTCTACAGCACATAATGCACCTGTATCTGAGCTTTCAATCTCCTCCCAAAATACTCAAATAGCACTTGGAAGTTTCACACCTGTTATTATAGAAAGCAATCAAGAAGCCACTCCTAGCAATACCGAGAAAAAATCTGATGCTCAAACGCCTAGCAAAATAATAACCCCTGAAGAAAGCTCTGCAATTGACGCTATCACAAAAGAGTTAGAAAAAAATCAACTGTCTACCTCTCCAGAAGCTATCAGTATCACTTCTCACAAACAACAGGTAGCAAAAAGTGAACCCTCGCTACCTGTAGAAAAGGTATCCGCCACCAAAAAACAAGCTGAAAAAATCTCTGCCATTGATGCCATCACAAAAGAGCTAGAAAAAAATCAATTATCTGCTTCCCCAGAAGTTATCAATATCACTTCTCACAAACAACAAGCAGTGAAAAGTGAAATCTCAACACCTTCAGAAAAGGTGTCGAGCACAAAAATACAAGCTAAAAAAATGTCGGCAATTGATGCCATCACAAAAGAATTAGAAAAAAATCAACAAAAAGATAAAACAACAGCTCCAAAATTGCATTTGTCACATGGAAGATCATTACAAACAGCCCAATCTTCCGATAAAAAAACACTCATAGAACTAAATCAAATCGTTGTAGAAAAAAACACAATCCCTAAATTAGAAAAAATATTATTAAAAGCCAGCAAACACCTTAGTACATCTGAACACACTTTATTCAAACAGTTAAAAACAGCTATTAGCCCTACTAGCACCGATAAAAATAAAAAAGAAAAGGCAGACAGTAGTGACATTCTCAATAGTGTATCGCTAAAAAAATCTAAAGATATTGATAAAATTATGGCAGCAATGGGAAGTATCGAGACCCCGCCTTTAACAAAATCCATAGAAAAAATAGAAAACAAAGTAAAATATTTACTGACGACTGAAAAAAATAAATATAGAACAACAAATCAATATGAGAAAGCATTAGAACCAGAAGCTAAAGTAAATAATAACGAGATGCGTATTCTTACTGTTAAAAATGGTGAGACTATTTGGGATATTGCGGTACGCGCATACGGAGATGGTAATCAATACAAAAAAATACTGAATGCAAACCCATTGATAAAGAAGAACCCGACCTTACTCAAAACAGGTGTCACTTTGCGGGTTCCCTTAGAAACTGTCTCGAAATAACTTCTCGATTCTAACTTACCTTTTGCTTCAACTAAGCTGCTCTTATTCGGGAAGTTATTTCGGGACAATTCCTGATAAATCGATTATGAAGAGTAAAGGTTCTCCTTTCCTAATAATTAATACGCTATACTTTAGCTATTACCTACAACTACGGTATGATGAACAAGCTATTGATTCCACAGTGATTTAAAAAATACCCACTTAACCTATGGGTGAAGCTAAGATTTTTTAATTTCACTGTGAAACCAATATCTTATCCCTCATATCCGCATTTGCCTCACGGATTCAGGTATTATTAAGAAGTTTCAAACAAGATCAAAAAGCAAGCAGTTACAATCTAACCATATTCAAAGGAAAAACAGCCATGGCACGAGGAGTCAATAAAGTAATATTGGTCGGCACACTAGGGAATGACCCTGAAGTTAAGTACATGCCAAACGGTGGTGCAGTAACAAATCTTAGCATCGCTACAAACGAAGCATGGACGGACAAAAATACAGGGCAAAAACAAGAACGGACGGAATGGCATCGTATTGTTGCTTTTCGTCGCTTGGCAGAGATAATGGGTGAATATCTACGCAAAGGCTCTCAGGTTTACATTGAAGGGAAATTACAAACCCGAAAATGGCAAGATCAAAGCGGACAAGACCGATATACAACTGAAATTGTTGCCAATGAAATGCAAATGCTAGGTGGTCGTAGCGGTGGTACAGGTGATTTCTCTGGATCAAACAATAATAACCAATCTCAGCATTCAGCCACTACTAATCAAGCCTCTAATCCTAACCAGCAACCACCTCAACAACAATCCACTGCTCCAGCACAAAATTTTGATGATTTCGATGATGATATCCCTTTTTAAAAAACCTTGAGCTAACTAGTTATAACGCCTTTAAATTTCACTAATTTAGAGGCTTTTTTGTGCCCACTAGACAGACACTTAGTGATTCAACATTCTTCCACCATCGACAGGAATTACTTGCCCCGTTATATAATCTGCATCTCGCACTAAAAACAAAATAGCTTTTGCAATATCTTCAGGAGTCCCCTTGCGCTTCAAAGCTGTTTTAGCTAAAAGCTCTTCTTGATCACTCTGATTCTCCCCCCTTTCTGGCCAAAGTATCGCACCTGGAGCAACCCCATTAACACGAATATCAGGTCCAAGCTCTCTGGCGAGAGACTGAGTTAACATCCATAGCCCTGCTTTTGCTACGCTGTAAACGGGATAATTTTTCATCGGTCTAAAGCCGTGAACATCCACAATATTTACAATGCACCCCTGTGTAGCTTTTAAATAAGGTGCTGCAATCTGAGATAGAAATAGCGGTGCTTTTAAATTACTTCCCATTAAATCATCCCAATCATCTTCTGTTATAGTCCCTATAGGTGTCGGATAAAAGGTTGATGCATTATTAACGAGAACATCTAGCCTCCCCATTTTATTAATAACCGTGTCGATAATATTTTTTAGATGTTTAATATGGCTTAAATCGCCTTGCACCGTCATACAAGACCCTTTACGAATATCATTTAACCTTGAGCTTAACGCTTCCGCCTCTTCTGATGAGTGACGATAATGTACAACCACATTAGCCCCATTGGCATGAAATACACGTATGGCTTCGGCTCCTACGCGTCTAGCAGAACCTGTTACTAATACAACCTTAGCTTTTAAATTATCCATTTATTCCTTCTACCTAAATCCATCAGTTTAATATAGACGATGTACTATCATTTATTTCAGTGTATAGTCTTTCTCCTCCTCTATTATCCTGTGATAGAACATGAAATTCACCTCAAAATTACCTTTACCATCAGCTGATGCACTTAAACATAGCCAACAATTAATTGCCAAAATACGTACTGCGATAGACGATAACAATGGTTCTATATCATTTCGTAACTATATGGAAATGGCACTCTATGAACAAGGTTTAGGCTATTACGTTGCAGGGGCTAGAAAAATAGGGAGAGCGGGAGATTTTATAACAGCTCCTGAAATATCTCCGCTTTTCTCCCAATGTCTTGCTAATAAATGCTTATCTATTCTTTCTAAATCAAAAGGAGATATACTAGAGCTTGGTGCAGGTTCTGGCATAATGGCTGTGGATTTAATGCTAGAACTAGAACAAGCGTCTAGTTTACCAACACATTATTATATCCTTGATTTAAGTCCTGAACTTAAACAACGACAACGGGAAACCATCAAGAAACATGCCCCTCATTTATTGTCTTATTTTACTTGGCTAGATAAATTACCCGAGTCATTTGAAGGGGTTATTCTTGGTAATGAAGTACTAGATGCAATGCCTGTTGAGTTATTTACCATCCACAAAGAACGTGTGTACCAACATCAAGTAATATGGCACAACAAGCAACTAACGGAGCAATTAAATCCTGCTCCAAAATACCTGAATAATATTGTGAGTAACTTAAATATAGATTGTACTCACTCACCGTATACCTCTGAAATTAACTTAAACCTTGATGGCTGGCTTAAAGCAATCTCAAAAAGCCTTTCCAAAGGTCTCATTATTCTTATCGATTACGGGTATACAGCTAGAGAGTATTATCATCCAGATAGAAAAAAAGGTACGCTTATTTGCCATTACCAACACCATGTTAATGAGGCGCCTTTACTTTACCCAGGGTTACAAGATATTACCGCCAACGTAAATTTTACAGCTGTTGCCGAATCAGCGGATAAAGCGGGGCTACAAGTACTAGCATATACAACGCAAGCTGCATTTTTAGCCGCCAATCATTTAGAAAAATTCTTTATCCGAGCTTTAGAGGAGTCTCCCGACGACCAATACAAATTAGCCCAACACGTCCGTACACTTAGTCTTCCGTCAGAAATGGGAGAGCGATTTAAAGTCATCACGCTAGGAAAAGGTCACAGCAACGACTTAGATGAAGCCTCTTCTCAAGTAGACCAAAGACATCGATTATAATTTAAACTTATTTCCACAAAAACGACATCTACACCAATCCCCATCTTGAGCACCCGCCCAGTGAGGAGGTAAAACCTTATTAATATTTTGGCTTTCACAAATAGGGCAAGATATCCATTTTGATTCTGAATTTTGCTCAGCATCTTCATTTTTCAAACCAATGACACGTTGCGACCCCCAACGCGAAGAAGAGTCCGATAAAAGTGCCTTTTGTTTTAAGTCAACAGAGAGGTTTTCGCCATGCATTATAATAAGTTTCTGGCATTGTTTTCTAAACGATGAAAGTATCCCAACAGCATCTATTACTGTACGAAATTCAACTAATTGCTCCAATGATGGAACTTTAGGTTTGTAGCCTATATGAAGAAAATTACTTAATTGAAATTGATGCTTAACCCATTTTAATAGTGCTTCATCATCTAAACACAGCATTTCTTGAACCGCTAAAAGCCGTAACAAAAAAATTTGGTCTTCAGCACTATAAGATACTAGCTCTTTTTCTCTGAAAAACTGTAAAAATTTCCCCCAAGGAAAAGCTTTAGCAAACACCATTAACGTTGAAATAAAACGTGGATCAGGCGCAATATAAATATCTTCTCTTTTAGCTGTCTCATTGCTCACAGAAGGTTTCAAGATTCTATCTCCCCAAAATAAAGCCGCTTCTTGGAAATATAAAAAATTTTAGAAGCGATATAGAAATGCCAGAATAGGTATGCAAAGGGGAAATAGAAATGTAATAGAGGTATTACGGTATGAATTGACTGACAACAGGAAATCATCAGCTTAAACAGCAACTTAAAGATGATATGTCGTTTTATCAAACAACAAAATTCAGAAATTAATTTTGTCTCGACACAACTTATTTATGCCATCCGACATCTAACACGCCATCAAGATAGATGTGATGACGTGTCATTATCATGTCTTTTTTATATTAGTTATCCGTCTGTTCAGGGAAAATAACAACATCTGCTTCTTCACGAAGTGCCTTAATAATGGCATTACGTTCACGCGAGCTTAACGCGTCATAAAACATATTTTTTGACTTATCATCCAGTTTACTCTCGCCATCTTTTACTGACTTCAATGCTATTAGTACGTAGTCACCTACTGGAAGTATGGTATTTGAATACGCGACACTGTTCTCTTTAGGCGCATGGGTCGCAAAAACTTTTCTTACTACATCTTTAGAAGGCTTACTGCTTTTACGCTTAATTGCTGTAAAAGTTTTAACGGCATCTACATTTAAACCATTTTCAGATAATACTGACCAATTTCCAGCTGACTTAAGCTTCGCTAATAAGGATTCTCCTTTAGTAATCACTAGCTCTCGCGCTTTTGTATCCACTATAGACTGTTTTATTTTATCTTTGACCTCAGCTAGAGGTTTCAGCTTTGCGGCTTCTTTTGAGTCAAGACGAATAACGGCAACATTTACGTCAGATATCTCTATTAATACAGAGTTCTTTCCTTCATTAAGCACCGAATTAGTAAAAGATTCCGCTATAACTTTAGGAAGCGCGGTAAAACCTTCCTTTCCTCCAGAGCGTGTAAACCAGCCACTTGTCTTAACCTCTAAACCAACCGCCTGTGCCGCAGGATCTAAGCTACCATCATTTTCAAAGGCAACTGTTTGCAACTTTTCTACTTGATCTTGAAACAGCTTTTCAGCTTCTTCTTGACGATAGTCTTTTTCAACGGAAGCGCGCACTTCTTCTAGTGTTTTTTGTACTTCTGGCTTAATTTCCGATACTTTAATCAGCTCATAACCGAAAGCTGTTTTTGTTGGTTTTGAGAGCTGGTCTTTCTGCAAAGAAAAGACTACCTTATCAAACTCTGCACCACGATCACCACGTGCAAAAAAGCCCATATCTCCCGACTTTTCTGCTGCTATTTTATCATCTGAATTTTCAGTTGCCGCTTTTTCAAAGGTGGTTTTTCCAGAGCTAATATCTTGATATAAAGCTTCTGCTTGCTTTTTTGCTTTTTCTTCATCACCTCCTGCTTTAACCAATATATGAGCTACTTTACGCTGTTCTGGATCAGCATATCGCGCAGCATTTTCATCATAATATGACTGCAATGCTTCTGGAGAAACGCTGACAGATTGTAAAAGGTCGTCAACTTTTAACTGTACATAGGCTATTTTTATTTTTTCCTCAGACATAAATTGACTTGAGTGAGTATCATAATAAGACTTTATTTCCTCTTCCGTAGGCTTAACTTGTGCCTTATAGTCATCAAGTTTTAAAGTATAGGTCTCAAAGTCACGCTCTTGATTTAATAATGACTGATAAAAAGAGGCTTGAGTAGTTGGTATAAAACTTGTTTGTGTTATTCCATCAAATAGTTGTCTATTAGAAATATCCTTACGCAAGCCCGACTCATAACTCACTTTATTACGACGGTTTGAAGCTAATAACTGCTCGTATTTTTGCTGATTAAAAATACCATCTTTTTGAAAAGCTCCCGTTTTAGAGATAATAGAGAAAACCTCTGAATCACTCGCACGATAGCCATTATTTTCTGCTTCTTGACGTATTAAAATCCGATTAATCAGCCCCTCTAACGCCTGAGATTTAAGTGTTTTATCATCAAATCCAGCAGGCAATTTGCCAAGGATAGATGACAAACGTTGTTTTTGCTGTAATAACTCATTCTGAACATCTCTAAATGGAATTTCTTCGCCATTCACTGTCGCTGCGATTAATTTATCACCGCCACCTAAATAAGAATTAATTCCAAAAAGGGCAAATGGAACACTAATTAAAAACACAACGGTGTATGCAAGCCAACCTTTAGCTTTATCATGTATATTTTGCAGCATGGTTTTTGATTATCTCTTAAATATATTTGGCTAAAAAATACAGCCTCATAAGGAATGTAATTGAACAGTTAGACTAAAAGCATACCTTGACTTTTATGTGCTTGATAAGCCGATAATATACTCACCTCATCTGTAAGTTATTTTCAGAACCAAGGGAGCATATAGAAAGTAAGGATTCTTAATAATTTAACTGATTTATTTTTATAAAAAAGTGCCACAAACCCCATGTAGCAACAATTGATCACGGATGATACATTAATGCGATAAAGCTTTCCATGCAAAAAATATTAGTATCATTTAATCTATAAATAACGAACATAAAAAAGGATGCTTAAGAAACCTCTGATCAAGTCCAATTATTTTAAGCTTACCAAAACTGTCGATATTTCCCACGAAGATCAGCGCAATAGAGTGACTATTACGTCTCACTTGGTGAAAAATAGCGACAGTTTTTTCTGCGCTTAATTCTAATCGACTTAATCAGAGCTTCCTTAAAAGCATCCTTTTTAAATATGGCGGAGCGGACGGGACTCGAACCCGCGACCCCCGGCGTGACAGGCCGGTATTCTAACCAACTGAACTACCGCTCCAATGGTGGGTGATGAGAGACTCGAACTCCCGACAACCGCCTTGTAAGGGCGGGGCTCTACCAACTGAGCTAATCACCCATTATTATTTGTAATAACAAAAAATAATGAACTTTAATTAAAATTTTTCTTTACTAAAAAATATAAAGAGGATGTCGAAACATCCTCTTGTAATTTGGCGGAGCGGACGGGACTCGAACCCGCGACCCCCGGCGTGACAGGCCGGTATTCTAACCAACTGAACTACCGCTCCAAATTATCAAGTTATGGTGGGTGATGAGAGACTCGAACTCCCGACAACCGCCTTGTAAGGGCGGGGCTCTACCAACTGAGCTAATCACCCCTCAACCTGAGAGCGCGCTAGTTTACGGCATCTTTTAATGCTTTACCAGCCTTAAATGCAGGATTTTTTGATGCTTTGATTTGAATCGCTTCACCTGTACGAGGATTACGTCCAGTACGTGCACTACGGTCACGAACCAAAAAAGTTCCAAAACCAATAAGTGTCACCTGATCGCCACCTTCTAAGGCGCCAGTAACAACTTCAACAAAACTTTTATAGGCACGTTCAGCATCAGCTTTTGTTAAACCTGATTTTTCGGCCATTGCTTGTACTAATTCTGACTTATTCATATTTATCCTTCTAGTGTATTGAGGGGAGGTGGCTAGATAATACTTATTTCCAACAAAATGTAAGCATAAAAAATTCATACTAACAAAAATAGATTCTACAACAAACTGATGGCTTGCCTCTGCAAAAGCAGACTATAGTCTAAATATAATCGCTTCAACTAGTACTCCAACAATATTGTATTGATGGATACAGCGAGTCAGAAAGCGGTTAGCCACTAGGCGCACTTTGCAGGGAATGGTCACTCCCTTCACAAAAAGTGCAACAAC
>QOAQ01000122.1 GCA_003972955.1 Aquificaceae bacterium | reverse complement strand
TTTTTATTTTCACTGCAAGGTTTTCGTAGCCGACTAAACTTTTGTTGATTTGCCAAGAGTCTTAACGGCTACGAGTTCATTTCTTTTGCGTCGCCAGTCGATCCGAACCAAAGAAAAGGCGACCCAGCTACCCGCTTTCTCCTGCGCTTCACAAGTAAAAATGGGCAGGGCAAAAACTCGCTGCGCTCAAACAGCTTGCCCTGCTGATCTATTTTTACTTGCAAATGCTCGGCGCGGTTAGAATGGGAACTACTGCTTCGCACTCGCTATCGCATCGTGCTATTTGTGCTTAAACGCACAAATATAAATCTAAAGTGCGTAACATCAGTTAAACAATTGACTGAGCATGTCGTTTTAGCTCTATACAAAACAAAAAGTTTAAATAAAGTTTCACTACGCAAC
Source organism: Aquificaceae bacterium (assembly GCA_003972955.1). GTDB lineage: Bacteria > Pseudomonadota > Gammaproteobacteria > Thiotrichales > Thiotrichaceae > JAGLBW01. The sequence goes on along the minus strand of QOAQ01000122.1, from coordinate 15,461 downwards.
TCTATATGGAAAAAAACATATTAAAAATAGATTAAAAAGCGAAGAAAATCTTCAAACTCATGTATCCAATTATCAGAACTAACTTTTTTTCCATTGATAAACTGGTTTTTTCTTAGTGTTCTCGTTAGAGATTATCTTTTTAGAGGATTCTTGATTATTTTTATGTTGAGGATCTCTTTTAGTCACATCGACACGATATTTAAGCTGTATTCCTTGTAAAAAATTACGCAGTATCTGGTCTTTACACTCACGATAATGTTTGTGTCCTGGCTTACGGAAAAATGCGCTTAGTTCGTGTTTGCTCATTTTAAAGTTAGCGAGCAATAACACATCCAGAACATCTTCCGCCTGCAAGCTCAAGGCGATTTTTAATTTCATAAAAATATTATTATTATTAAGCTTTTTTTCAGGTACTGGTAATGGTCCTTCTTTTTTACCCCGCTTCTTCGTAATAAAACCATTGAGAAAACTGGCAAGATTCGTATCATTTATCGACTTATAATCAGGATCATCATCCTTTTTTAACCAGTTGCTGACTTCCTCGCGTGTTACTTTTTTCCCAGATAAAGCGAAAATCTCCATCATTTTCTTATCATTTAGATTAAAAGTGTAGCGAAGACGGCGTAAAACATCGTTATTAGTCATAAGTTATGATCTTTTCACAGGGAATAAAGGTGTATGGGACAATCTGGATGCTATTCCTCTGGGCGCATGTGTGGAAATAAAATCACATCGCGTATCGAAGGTGCATCTGTAAATAACATCACTAAACGATCAATTCCAATCCCTTCGCCTGCTGTTGGCGGTAAACCATATTCCAGCGCACGAATGTAGTCGTCGTCATAATGCATGGCTTCATCATCACCTGCATCTTTCTCGGCTACTTGTTGTTTAAAACGTTCTGCTTGGTCTTCTGCATCATTTAACTCTGAGAAGCCATTGGCAATTTCACGTCCACCTACAAAGAATTCAAAACGATCTGTGATAAAAGGATTTTCGTCATTACGTCTTGCGAGCGGGGAAACTTCCGCAGGGTATTCTGTAATAAAGGTTGGATTCATCAAGCGATGCTCGACCGTTTTCTCAAATATCTCTATTTGTATTTTTCCTAAGCCCCAGTAGTCCTCTACTTTTATCTCTAGTGATTCAGCAAGTTTTTGAGCGCGATACTCAATATCAAGATCTGCCTCTGTTATGTCGGGATTAAAATGTAAAATGGACTCTTTTATCGACATACGCGCAAAAGGTTTAGCAAAGTCATAAGTCTCACCTTGATAGGTAACGTCTCCAGAGCCTAATAAATCGATTGCTATTCCCTTCATAAGGGATTCGGTAATATCAATTAGGTCATGATATGTGGCATACGCCTGATAGAACTCTATCATCGTGAATTCTGGGTTATGGCGTATTGAGAGTCCTTCATTACGGAAGTTACGATTTATCTCAAAGACACGCTCAAAACCACCGACAACAAGACGCTTCAAATATAATTCAGGGGCGATACGCATATACATATCAATACCTAAAGCATTATGATGTGTCTCAAATGGGCGCGCTGTTGCGCCACCTGGAATGACTTGCAACATCGGTGTTTCTACTTCCATATAATCTCTATCTAAAAAGAAGTTACGGATATAAGAAACAATTTTCGAGCGCATTTTAAAGGTATTGCGTGTCTCTTCACTCATGATTAAATCAAGATAACGTTGACGATAGCGTTGCTCGTGGTCTGTTAAACCATGAAATTTTTCAGGTAGTGGGCGTAATGATTTTGTTAATAACTGCAAACTCGATAATTTAACCGATAGCTCACCTTTATTTGTTTTAAATAATTTACCTGTTCCGCCAACAATATCGCCAACATCCCATGTTTTAAAGGAATCGTATAGCTCATCACCCAATAAATTCTTTTGCACGTATAATTGAATACGACCCGACATATCAGAGACAGTAATAAAACTCGCTTTTCCCATCACGCGTTTCAGCATAATACGACCAGCAATGCTAACCATTACCTCATTTTCTTCAAACCATGCTTTATCATTCTCACCGTATGTATCATGCAATGCTTTGGCATAATGCTCACGATTAAAGTCATTAGGAAAAGCAACGCCCTTTTCGCGTATCTCTGCTAATTTTTCACGACGTAAGGTAATTAATTGGTTTTCATTTTGGACTTCTTCGTTGTTATTTTCTTCGCTCATTACTCTCTCCAACAGCCCTTTACAAATAGTCTGTATTTGTTGACTGCTACTAAAAAACTTATAAACCAGCTTTCAAGCTAGCTTCTATAAATTGGTCTAAGGCACCATCTAATACCGCTTGGGTATTACCTGTTTCCACCCCTGTACGTAAATCTTTTATACGTGATGCATCAAGCACATAGGAACGAATCTGACTTCCCCAGCCAATATCTGCCTTGCTATCTTCTAACTCTTTGGTTTCAGCATTACGTTTTTGAATTTCAAGTTCATACAGTTTTGATTTTAACTGCTTCATTGCCGAGGCTTTGTTTTGATGCTGTGATCGACCATTTTGACATTGTACAACCGTATTCGTCGGCAAATGCGTGATACGCACTGCTGATTCGGTCTTATTAACGTGCTGTCCACCTGCGCCCGAGGCACGATAAACATCAATACGTAAATCTGAGGGATCAATATCAATCTCGATATCATCATCAATTTCGGGGGACACAAATACCGCGCAAAACGAGGTATGACGACGACCACCTGAATCAAAAGGTGATTTACGCACTAAGCGGTGGACACCAATTTCAGTACGCAACCAGCCAAAGGCATATTCACCTGAAAATTTAACTGCTGCCGATTTAATCCCTGCAACATCACCAGAAGAGACTTCCATTAGCTCAACATCGAAGCCTTTTTGCTCGCCCCAACGTAAAAACATCCGCAACACCATCTCCGCCCAATCTTGTGCTTCTGTACCACCTGAGCCAGATTGAATATCCAAGAATGCATTATTAGCATCCATCTCTCCCGAAAACATGCGCTGAAACTCAAGATGCTCAACCGAGGCTTTGTAGTCATTAACATCACTTATCACTAAGTCAACGGCTGATTGGTCATTTTCCATTTCAGCCATTTCTAGTAATTCGTAAGCATCGGATAAACCTGTTTCGAGGCTATCAATACTGTTTACTATATCTTCTAAGGTAGTACGAAGCTTAGAAAATTTCTGTGCTTTTTCAGGATCATTCCAAATATCAGGAGCTTCTAACTCCCTAATCGTTTCTTCCAGCTGCTCTTTCTTTTCATCATAGTCAAAGATGCCCCCTTAACGCTGATGTGCGTGATTGCAAATCTTTGATTAATGTGTAAACAGGATTTAATTCCATAGTCATCTATACATAAATATAAAGACTCGCAATCATACAGGATAGGCTACAGATGATGTAGTGATAGATTTGATTAATTCAGCCTTGTATCCGCAGATGTCAAACGGTCATCCATAAAAAAAGCCCGAATAATTCGGACTTTTTTTATGGCGATCAAATCAAAATAGCTAAACTATAGTCTTTCATATATTAAATTTCCATACCCTTCGACTCTGCTCAGGGTGCGAGCCCCCTGAGCGGAGTCGAAGGGTAATTATTTAAGTGAATGTCTATAACTTAGTTTTTATCCTGATCGATAATTTTATTTTCTGTAATCCAAGGCATCATTTTACGTAGCTCTGCACCGACAACTTCAATACCGTGCTCTGCATTCAAACGACGTGCTGCGGTCATTGATGGGTAGTTTGCTTGACCTTCAAGGATAAAGCGTTTTGCATATTCGCCAGATTGAATATTTTTCAGTGCTTCGCGCATCGCTTGACGAGACTCTTCATTGATAACTTTAGGGCCTGTTACATACTCACCGTACTCTGCATTATTTGAGATGGAGTAGTTCATGTTTGCGATTCCGCCTTCAAACATAAGGTCAACAATTAATTTAAGCTCATGTAAACACTCAAAATATGCCATTTCTGGCGCATAACCCGCTTCGGTTAGTGTCTCGAAACCAGCTTTTACTAGCTCTACTGCTCCACCACAAAGAACGGCTTGCTCACCAAATAAATCCGTTTCACATTCATCACGGAATGTTGTTTCAATAATTGCAGTACGCCCACCACCTACGCCAGAGGCATAAGAAAGTGCGATGTCTTTAGCGCGACCAGAAGCATCTTGCTCTACTGCAATTAAATCAGGAACACCACCACCACGTACAAACTCAGAACGTACCGTATGACCCGGTGCTTTAGGTGCAATCATAATCACATCAAGGTCTTTACGTGGCTCTACTTGGTTGTAGATAATTGCAAAACCGTGAGCAAATGCTAACACAGCACCTTGTTTAATATTTGGCTCAATCTCGTCTTTATACAGTACTGATTGAAACTCATCAGGCGTCAACAGCATGACGACATCAGCATCTTTTACCGCAGTAGGTACATCAGCTGTTTTTAGACCATAGCCTTCTGCTTTAGCGATTGAGCTAGAGTTAGGGCGCAAACCGACCACTACATCAACACCTGAATCCTTCAAGTTTGCTGCATGAGCATGACCTTGAGAACCGAAACCAATAATGGCAACTTTTAATCCTTGGATAATGGATAGGTCACAATCTTTATCGTAATAAATATTCATTCTTTTTCTCTTCCTTAAAAATACTTTTTTAACTGCGTTTAAACTTAGGACTCAGAGTTACGGAGTCTATAACTATTGTGCTTTTAAAGCGTTACTACCGCGTGCAATGCCAATACAACCTGAGCGGACAATTTCTATAATTTTATGATCTTCGATAGCGCTCACAAAAGCATCGAGTTTTCTACGATTACCCGCCACTTCAATGGTGAAGGTTTTATTTCGTACATCAATGATTCGCGCTCTAAAAATATCCACCATACGCTTAATGGCAGCACAGCAATCCATATCATTAGCAGCAACTTTTATAAACATCATCTCACGCTCAATATGATCAGACTCAGAGATGTCACAGACATTGACAACATCAATCAACTTATTGAGTTGTTTTAATATTTGTTCAATTATTTCTTCACAACCACGTGTTACTAACGTCATGCGCGATAAACTAGCATCTTCTGTCGGCGCAACTGTAAGTGACTCGATATTGTAACCACGTGCAGAAAATAAGCCTGCGACACGTGATAATGCTCCTGCTTCATTTTCCATCAAAATTGAAATGACATGACGCATTTGTTCTTCTTTCTTCATTTCGCTCACCTATAATAATTTCATTTCATTTAACCCTGCGCCCGCAGGAATCATAGGGTAGACGTTTTCTTCTGCTTCAGTAATGAAGTCTAAAAAATATAAACGTTTTTTATCGTCTAAGGCTTCTTTGAGAGCGCCTTCAACATCCGCCGCCTTTTCAATACGCAATCCGACATGCCCATAAGCTTCTGCTAACTTAACAAAATCGGGCAATGCTTCGTTATAAGACATGGCATAATTTTTTTGATAAAAGAACTCTTGCCACTGCCTTACCATGCCTAAATAACCATTATTTAGTGAGATGATATTGAGTGGAAGATTATATTGCTGACAGGTTCCAAGTTCTTGGATGCACATTTGAATACTGCCGTCACCCGTAATACAAGCAACATCAGCATCTGGATGTGCTAATTGCACCCCCATTGCCGCAGGTAAACCAAAGCCCATTGTTCCTAAACCACCTGAGTTAATCCAGCGATTTGGTTTATCGAACTTATAAAATTGCGCTGCCCACATTTGATGCTGTCCTACATCAGAACACACGTATGAGTCACCCGCACTGATTTCCCAGAATTTTTGTACGATATATTGAGCTTTAATTTTATCCTTGCTTGGAGAATATTTTAAACAGTCATATTTTTGCCATGCCGTAATACGTTTCCACCAAGCAGCTAATGCGGTTTGATCGGGCATTGCACCGCGTTGCTTAAGTTCTTTACTTAATTCAAGCAATACAGGTTTAACATCACCCACAATAGAACAATCAACTTTGATATTTTTAGAGATAGAAGCAGGGTCAATATCGACATGGATAATTTTAGCATCAGGGCAGAATTTTTCGATATTACCCGTTACACGATCATCAAATCGTGCGCCTATCGCAATAATCAAATCAGAATGATGCATCGACATATTCGCTTCGTATGTACCGTGCATACCCAACATACCCACAAACTGTTTATCGGTTGCAGGATATGCACCTAAGCCCATTAAGGTATTCGTAATAGGGAAATTTAGATTCTGCGTAAAGTGACGTAGCTCATCCGATGCGCCCGACATAATCACACCGCCACCTGTATAGATAATGGGGCGCTCGGCATTTAAGATCATATCGACTGCTTTTTGAATATCGCTGTCTCTGCTCTTTAAGATCGGATTATACGAACGCATTTCCAAAGACTCAGGATAATGGAACTCACATTTCGCATCAGTATCCGTAATATCTTTAGGGATATCGATCAATACAGGACCGGGACGACCTGTGGTTGCAATATAAAAAGCCTTCTTAATCGTTTCTGCAATGTCTTTTACGTCAGTGACAAGGAAGTTATGTTTTACGCAGGGGCGTGTTATACCCACAATATCAACTTCCTGAAAGGCATCATTACCAATTAAATAACGTGGGACTTGCCCAGTAAAGACAACCAAAGGGACAGAGTCCATATAAGCATCCGCAATGCCTGTGACAGCATTCGTCGCACCAGGACCTGATGTGACAATCGCAACACCAGGTTTATCTGTTGATTTTGCATAACCCTCTGCCGCATGAACTGCACCTTGTTCATGTCTAGCGAGTATATGCCTAATTTCCCCTCTTTTTTCAGCCTTCGCTAGCTCATCGTACAAAAATAGTACGGCTCCGCCAGGATAGCCAAAGATGGTTTCTACACCTTCCGCCTTTAGACATTCTACAAATATCTCGGCACCAGTCAGTTCCACTATTAAACTCCTGCTAAACGTTGCTTCACCCAATATGAGTAAATTTTTAAAAGTTCATCATCATAATATGAAACAGATTGAAATACACCCCCTATAATTCAATGTTTATTCTCTATGCATAAATCTGTGTCGTTATACATTACAACGCGATGACGTCACCCTTAACCGTTGCAAACATCAAGCGAGCCTTAGCATGTGTCACCTCTTCACCTTGCAACTGTTGTAAGTGAATATTTTTATCGGCATTGTGACGATAATTCCAACGACCACCCAATAATGCGATTAGATTAGAACGTTCAAAAGGTGACTGTTTTGCGTCTATATAGACATTTATCCACTGCTTCACACTGCTTGGTTTTTTACGACGTTGATTAATAAATTTTCGGGAGACAGGATCAAGGGTAACTAATAGCGCAATGCTATGGACGTCTTCGATTTTATGTGCCACATCCAGAATAGTTTGACAGCCCCAGCTATGCCCTACAAGACAAACAGATTGCCCATGATCTTGCCAGTGTTTTACCGTCTTTAAAATTCTCTTACGTTCGCTATGCAGTGCATAAACTGTATTTTGCCGATGAGAGTAGCGTAAATGGTAGGGTAAATAAACGCCTTCGAATAAAGGCTTATAATGATGATCTAAAGCACCACCCACAAAAATAATCAGCGACTTATTGGGTTTTTGTGGCAAATACAGTTTAGAAATCAACCCTGCCTCGCATTGATTTTGTTTGTCCACGCTGTGTTTTTTTATCCATACGTCGTCGTTGCGACCCGCGTGTTGCTTTTGTTGGGCGACGTTTCTTAATAGGTGCTGTCGCAGACATTATTAAATCTTTAAGACGTTGCAAAGCTGCTGCCTTGTTTTTTTCCTGCGTACGAAACTCTTGTGCTTTGATAATAATCACACCGTCTTTCGTGATTCGGTTGTCAGATAATTTAAGCAGGCGTTCTTTATAAAAAGCAGGCAAGGAAGAGCGACAAATATCAAAACGCAGGTGAATTGCAGAAGAAACTTTATTAACATTTTGCCCACCCGCACCTTGGGCACGAATGGCGGTTAATTCTATTTCCCAGTCTGCGAGTTGGACATTATTAGAGAGAATAAGCATATTGATTACCGACTATGTTGTGATTGACGCTTATTAGCAACCCCAACCTTGGGGGCTTTCTTCATTCTTTTATCCTGTAAAAAGGCAGGCAAACCACTTTGACCACTGCGTTGATAATCTTCTTTCAAGCATTGTTTTAACGTTGTTTCGTTCACCACCATTTTTAACGTCATGACAGTATAAATCAAATCAAACAAACGTTTTAAGGCTATTTTCCACGTACTCCCTGCTTCTGCATACAAGCCATCACTTAACTGCATAAAACGCTCAAACGGTTTATCAGCCAAAATATAGGGTAAGGTATGAATAAAACGTCCTGAGTTAGCGATCATATCCCAGTAACGTGCAAAGCGGTTGACTCGTTGCATGGTGATAAAATCTATATCTCGCGTGCTGAGAATATTGTAAGGAGGCAGTGGGTTGTAACGTAGTTGGTACTCATCAGTATGACGATTAATCGGCGCACCACGTAGACGTTTTAAAATACCCATTTGGATTTCTTGTGGTTTCAAAGAGACTAATAGATCAAAACTTTTAGCAAAATTATCCAGTGTGTCTTGTGGTAAACCAAAGATTAAATCGGTATGTAAATGTGCGCCTGTATTTTCTCGTAACCAACGTAAATTTTCACAGGTTTTATCATTATCTTGACGACGGCTAATTAAGTTTTGTATTTCAGAATCAAAAGTTTGCACACCGATTTCAAACTGTAAAGACTCAGGTGGAAAACGTACTAATACTTGTTTTAATTTATCGGGCAGATTATCAGGAATGACTTCAAAATGAAGGTAAAGATCATCTGTCATACGTTCCAAAAAGAATTCTAAAATAGCCACACTGGTCGCGACTTTGAGATTAAAGGTACGATCAATAAACTTAAAATTACGCGCCCCACGTTGATATAAAACATCGATTTCATCTAAAAATGTACTTAACTCAAAGGGTTTTGATGTTTTATCCAACGATGACAAACAAAACTCACATTTAAACGGGCAACCACGCGATGCTTCTACATAAATAATGCGATTGCGAATATCCTCTTCATTATAATAGGTATAGGGCAGGACTAACTTATCCAAGCTTGCCACATCACCGTCGATAACTTTATTCAGTGGTTTAATGCCTTGTAATATTTGCTCACACAGCAAACGAAAACTTATCTCCCCAGCCCCTTTCACGACATAATCAGCTAGATCAGCCACCTCTGGCTGATCAGGAATATGACTAACCTCAGGACCACCCAAAACAATCATCACCTTAGGCGCAATCTGCTTTAATAAAGCAACCGTTTGCGTCACCTCGTTAATATTCCAAATATAAACAGAGAAACCAATAATACGTGGGGTTTTATTAAGTAATTTCTCAGCAATATCCAAAGGACGCTCATGAATAGTGAACTCATCCAAGCTAGTTATTTTTTGTAACTCACCTAAATTAGCATAAAGATAGCGTAGACCAAATGCGGAGTGTATATAACGCGCATTCAGTGTTGTGAGAATAATATCAGCAGATGAGAGAGAAATTTCAGGCATGTTGCGCAGTATCGCATGATGTTAATAATTAGATTTGAATCCGTGAGGTCACTACAGCATGAAATAGCATCCTGATCTTATGCCACAGAATTTATGTTTTAAATGGAATGATCTCATACCTTCCATTGTTATGCTACGCAACGAATGGGATCATTTTATATGTAGCCAAACGACAAATTTAGAATCAGAAAGTTGTTTCTTGAGTATTTTTCAATCTAATATGAGTTTAGATAACACAACAAGCAATTAGATTATAATTTATACAAAATAATAGCATTATAAAAAAATTTATAGATACATACATAAAAAATATCATATTTATTATAGCGTTTTTTAAGAAAAAATCTTCTTTATAAAATCCACATAGGTATTTAATAGTATTAAATATTAAATACTATAATGCCAATACTCTTAGGTATCATTAAAATAATTAATTAAGTTTATTATTATAATTGTCTTGAATCCTTATTATTCATCCTGTCTTATGCACCGCTTATTTAATTTTCAAGTAAATATTATGGATGATCTAAGAAAAGAACCTAGCTTATTACAGCAAGGTTCAAACAAGGAACGTATAACAAATACGAAAAAACCGAAACGACTTAGTGCTATTGTCATTTCATTTTTGAGTGCCTTTGTTATTATTTTAAGCTCTGTTTTTGTGGTAAACATATCAACGATAAATACTGCTGAGGCAAAATCAAAATATTCTGAAACAAAGGTAAAGTATAAAAAATATCACAAACATAAAAGATCATATAAAGGAAAACGCTATAAACGATCTAAAAAGAAAAAATATTATAAAAAACGCTTTAAAAGCAAAAGATTAAAAAAGTATCGCAAGGGAAAAAAGCGTTATAGAAAATACTATAAAAAGCGTAAATACTCTAAACGCTACAAACGATCAAAGTATAAAAAAGTGAGATATTCTAAGAAAAGAAGCAAGCGTTTTAAGAGAAAGCGTAGATCACGATATATAACCTGCGACCAATTAAAATCATCGGTCTTACGTCGTAAAGCACGCAAATACCAAAGTACAATCAGACATGCAGCACAAACATATGGTGTTAACCAAAATATGATTAAAGCTGTTATTACAGTTGAAACATGTTTTCGCTCTGGTCTTAGCGGTACTTCAGGCGAAAAAGGCTTAATGCAATTAATGCCTGCCACAGCAAAACGTTTTGGTGTAAAAAACCGTCATAGTACATGGCAAAATATACACGGTGGCGCACGTTACCTTAGCTATTTACTACGCCAATTCAGAGGCAATAAACGCTATGCGGCGGCAGCTTACAACGGTGGAATAGGAGCGGTTAGTAAAAAAACAGGACCAAAATTTAGAGCTGTGCGAGTTTACTCTGCTAAAGTGATGAATGCATACCGTAAATTTAATCCACTTATTATGGTTAAATCAAAGAGAAAGAAGAAGAAAAAAGGTTATAGAAAGGCTTTCTAAAGCCATTTTTGGCTGAATCTATGAGACTGGTTCAGGTTATAACCTCAAAAAGGATTGCGATTAATCATCGTGATCCTTTTTTTTATTGTGTCATAATTGTCATTTCAAACTTTTAAATTTAATACAGGTAATAAAATGTCAAATTTCGTCTTTTCAACGCAACTAAACCAACCTATTGATATTGCTATTGAAACATTAAAAACCACCTTAATGAGCCATCATTTAGGTATTGTTAGTGATGTTAATGTTGCCGCTATCATCAAAAATAAATTAAATGAAGATATAACAGCCTATCGCATCTTAGGCGCATGCAACCCAAAGATGGCTAAAACAATGATAGAGGCTGTCCCTGAAGCAGGTGCATTGTTGCCTTGCACCATTGTCGCAAGAGAGCTTGACGGTCATACCGTTTTTGATTTTATGGATCCTATCGCAGTATTGGGGATTGCTAATAATGACATCATGGATACAGTCGCAGCTGAAGCTACTGAAAAATTAAAAGCCGTTATCATTGATATGGAAAAATTATCATGAATGAATAGAAAGTCCCTTGGCTTGATGTTATAAGAATCATCCCTTGAGTTACCCTTCCTTCATCATAGCACCACGAGAAGCTCCTCTATGAACAACAGTACTGCTGGACATATCGCGCATATTCTTACCGAAGCTCTACCTTATATTCAACGATATTCAGGTAAAACAATTGTCATTAAGTATGGCGGCAATGCCATGACCGATGAAAAGCTTAAACAAGGCTTTGCACATGATATTGTGTTACTTAAACAGGTTGGTATTAACCCTGTTATTGTTCATGGGGGTGGTCCACAAATTGGTAATTTGCTCAAACAAATTGGTAAAGAAAGTCACTTTATTGATGGTATGCGTGTCACAGACAAAGAGACGATGGATATCGTACAAATGGTGCTAGGGGGCTTGGTCAATAAAGATATTGTTAGCCTAATCAATCAAGCAGGTGGACGAGCGATTGGCTTAACAGGAAAAGATGGCAACCTTATTCGTGCGAGTAAATTGGTATTAACAAAGAAGGCCAAAGATAAACAACCTTCAGAAATTATCGACCTTGGTCATGTTGGCAAAGTAGATAGCATCGACCCTGCTATTCTTGAAATGCTCGACAATCAAGACTTTATACCTGTGATAGCTCCTGTCGGTGTTGGTAAGCATGGAACCTCTTATAATATTAATGCGGATAGCGTTGCAGGGCAAATGGCAGCTATCCTGAAGGCAGATAAGCTCTTACTACTCACGAATACACCAGGTGTTTTAAATAAAGAAGGTGAGTTATTAACAGGACTCAACAAACAGCATATTGAAGCGCTAAAAGAAGATGGCACTATTCAAGGTGGCATGATCCCTAAAATTGATTGTGCGCTGGATGCGGTAGAGGCAGGTAGTAAATCATCATGTATTATTGATGGACGAGTTGAACATGCTGTTTTATTAGAGTTACTAACAGATAATGGTATAGGAACACTTATTAGCTAGTCCCCAAAGGCATGTTAGCGACTTAAAAGTTGTTTCGTGCCGTTCCTAAGGACTCAGGATTGTGTCGAGTCCCGCTAGATTATTTAATTCTGAGTCCTAAAGCTCTCTAACCACTCTAAATCCAAGGTTGGTATCCATTTCATCATCTAATCGTTTTTTGCGTGCAGCACTTCGCGCTAATACAGCAGGGTCAAACCATGAGCCTCCTTTGGTAACGTACCAAGGGGTTGATGAAATACCACTATTGCTGCCATCACGGTTAGTATTAAGGTGAGAGTTACGCCATTGCGTGCTAGTAAATTCCCATACGTTTCCATGAACTTCATGTAACCCCCAGCTATTTGCAGGTTTACTCCCGACTGGTATTGCCTTTGGCATTGGAAAGCACTTGGGAAGAAACCACCTCTTCTTCTGTTTTGCTTCTTCATAAGGAGCAGTAGAGTCAAAATGAACCTCTTTACAACTTGTTGTTTCACCAAAATGAAACGCTGTACTTGTCCCTGCTCGCGCAGCATATTCCCATTCGGCTTCTGTTGGTAGTCGGTAAACTTCACCTGTTTGCTCACTGAGCCATTTTAAATAGAGTTGCATATCGGCTAAACGAATATTCATCACTGGCTCTTTGCCTTTTGCCCATAATAACTCAGGACGCAGATGCCATTCGGTATCTTCACGAAATATCTCAAAATCATCCGACGTTATGGTGTAACGACCAATAGCAAAGGGTTTATTTATTTGAATATAATGCTGAGGATATTCATCCTTGTAGTGTCCAAATTCACTGCTATTTGAACCCATCTCAAACAAACCTCTCGGTATGATTGCCATCTCAGGAGCTGAACCCCCGATTTTCATGTTATCAGAAAAATAACGAGGTAGATTTAGCTCTGAACTAGCTTTATGTTGCAGCTCAATAATTTCTTCTGTTGATAAATCGGGCAAGTGAGGAGATTTAGATGTCGAGTGATCATTCATAATGGACTTTAGTTTATTAGATTCTGCTAATATTAGTTTAATGCTAATACACCGACTATCAATAAACAATATTAATGTTGAGAAATATGCCAACCATTTATCGGTAAAATATTAAACACACTAAAAAATATTTTTCATTTGTATATACTATCATTTGCAAGAGTTAGCTTAAGTAAGCTCTGATCAAGTTATTTTACTCCTTAAGCAGTAAAATACTTCAAGTTCATTAGAACTATTATTGTCATATATATTAAAAATAACAGATTTGACAAGAACCAAGGTGATTACACGGCTTTTTATAGCCATGGCATTGATTGTAATCATTATTTATCAATTTATTTTTCTTAATATTTTCATTCGATAAACTAGCCCCCCATCAACATGAGTTTTGATGGAGCGCTAGACCTACAAAGGTTTTATAAACATGAGAGATGTTTCTTATCAATACCAGTGTGGATTCAATATGTTGGAATCTATGATAGCGACACTTGTTGTTTCTGTTGGTTTGCTGGGTGTCGCAGGCATGCAGATGGTAGCAATGAAAGGGGCAAATCATGCATTTCAGCAAAGTACCGCTAGTGATCTAATGAGAGGGTTGTTAGAACGAATGCGATCAAACTCAAAGGGTGTTTATGCAGAAAATTACAATATTACAGGGAGTGCTAATTATAATTGTAGCACCCCTTTAGCTAAAGATTGTGAAGATGGTACAACCACATGTAATGCTGCAGATTTAGCCAAGAGTGATTTGCATCGCACCATTTGTGGTGCGGGTGGTTTAAAAAGCTCTTTGTTAAGTAGCTCTCTCTCCATTTCTTGTCAAGGCGGAGCTGGTACATGTGCTACTGGGATTAAATTTAAAATTAATTGGAATGAACGTCTTTTAGGTAAAGAAGGTGGCGGGGGTAAAACATTACCTCGTGAAATAAGTTTGAATACGGTTATAGCAGAATGAATATCAAACAACAAATAGGCTTTTCTTTAATCGAAATGATGATCGCCACAGTACTAGGTCTAATGTTGGCAATAGGTACAGCCAGTATTTATTTCAGCTCTCAAAGATCATCAATGGCACGTAGTCAATATACAGAAATTGAAGAAAGTGGACGTTCCGCCCTAGAAATATTAACACAAATTATTGAACACACAGGATATTCATCAGAAAGTATAGTTCCACTGGATGAGAATTTCATCAACAGTGCTGTAAAGGCTGGAAATTGTGGTGGAGGTAAAAAAAATGTGCTTGATTCATCATTATTTGGGGTTACTTCCAATGGTGCTTCTGGGGCTTCTGACTCTATAGGCGTTATATATATTGGAGATGCTAACTTAAATAGGGATTGTTCGGGAAAGGTCATTCCTGCTAGTTGTCAAGCTGGTAGCATTGGCTCTGTAGAGTCTGCAAAAATTTATAGTTATTTTTCAGTAGGCACTAATGCTATGGGAATACCTGCTTTAAATTGTGCAGGGTCAAATAATACCGCTACGGTAGAGATCGCAGAGGGAGTAGAAAACCTGCAAGTACTTTATGGTTTGGACAACAACAATGATAACCGTGTCGATCAATATGTAAATGCAGATGATGTTTCTTCGTGGAATAGAGTTGTTAGCGTCCAGCTAGCTATTTTAGTGCGCTCTTTACGTAATGTAAAAACTAAAGCTGAAACTAAGACCTATCATTTATTGGACAATGCAACGATTACAACAAATGATAAATACCAGCGAGCTGTTTTTACGACAATAGTACGACTTAGAAACATTCAGATATAACTAGTACTCCAGCAACATTGTATTGATGGGTACAGAGCAATCCAAAGCGTTCAAGACAAGGCATGGGGCGCAGGCAATGGTTATTCCCTTGGCAAGACCCATAACGCCGTATTGGACGCTTTGGGTTGCTCCCTTCGGGCGAGCCAGAA
>QOAQ01000043.1 GCA_003972955.1 Aquificaceae bacterium | reverse complement strand
CGGATCGATTGGCGACGCAAAAGAAATGAACTCGTAGCCGTTAAGACTCTTGGCAAATCAACAAAAGTTTAGTCGGCTACGAAAACCTTGCAGTGAAAATAAAAAATCACCACTGCGTAACATCAGTTATTTACAGCTAGTACTCCATCAATACAAACTTGATGGAGTACTAGAATTTCATGTCATCAATAATACCACCGCCTAAGCATATTTCATTATCATAAAATACGATTGATTGACCGGGGGTAATAGCGCGCTGTGCGTCGTCAAAACAAACAATCGCTTGTTGATTTTTGATCTGTACTTGGCATGACTCTTCATCTTGGCGATAACGTATTTTGGCTTTGCAGGAGAAGTTATCAGCAGGTGGAGAGCCTGCAACCCAATGTAATTGTGAGGCATGAAGTTGTTTTTTTAGCAATAAAGGGTGCTGGTGTCCTTGTCCTGCTATTAAGTGGTTTTTATCTAAGTCTTTGGCGACAACAAACCAAGGGTCACTATTCGCGGTCTTTAATCCCCCAATGCCTAAGCCTTGACGCTGCCCTAAGGTGTAATACATTAAGCCTTGATGTTCTCCGATAACATCGCCTTCTGGGGTAACAATTTCCCCAGGTTGTGCGGGGATAAATTTTTGTAGAAAGTCCTTAAACTTACGCTCACCAATAAAACAAATGCCTGTGCTATCCTTTTTTTCGGCAGTATCAAAATTAGCTTCTTGCGCTAGTTTACGCACGGCAGGTTTTTCTAACTCACCCACAGGAAAGAGACTGCGTGAAAGCTGTTGTTGTCCTAAAGTGTATAAAAAATAGCTTTGATCTTTATTGTTATCACAGCCCTTTAACATGCGTATATTATCGGCATTGCTATGGTCAATACGTACATAATGCCCTGTGGCGATGTAGTCTGCCCCAATGTCGATGGCGTAATTTAAAAAGGCTTTAAATTTGATTTCTTTATTACATAAAATATCAGGATTAGGTGTACGACCAGAGCGGTATTCTTCTAAAAAATAAGCAAAAACACGATCCCAATATTCTGTCGAAAAATTGACGGTATGTAGTTTAATACCAAGTTGGTCACTAACAGACTGTGCATCGGCTAAATCGGTGGCAGCAGAGCAGTATTCTTCGGTGTCGTCTTCCTCCCAGTTTTTCATAAACAAGCCTTCCACTTGGTAACCTTGTTGTAATAACAGCAGAGCAGCAACGGAGGAGTCAACGCCACCCGACATGCCAACGATAACACGTGTATTTTTGGGGATATGGTTCATGCCGTAAAGAATACCCGATTGACACCATCGTGTCCTAAAATATCCGCCTATCTATAAATTTATACTGATTATTTATACAACAAACCATTGATGCTTTATCCCTTATTTATTGTCGCAAAACATTGTGGATTAAAGACTTTAAAGATTAATCTATTTTCATAAGTACGAAAATAAACTAATGAATAAAGGTCTATAAAATGAAATTATTGCAGATACTTATCGCTTGTTTGATGCTGAGTACTTTTTTTTCATCAGTATTTGCAGAATCGAATGATGTTGCAATCGATTATTTATCTCTCAATGAAGACATATCGCTCATACAGTATCAATCTGAGAAAAAAGAATTCGCGTTTAATGAAGAGTTTAGCGTAGCAATCGACACCCTCTTAGGAAACAAAATAACGCATGTTGAGCATGACAAGGCTAATAATATAAATGTACTTGAAGTCGTCGCAACCGCATATACATCCCATGTTGCACAAACAGATAGCACACCAACTATTGCGGCTTGGGGAGATCATTTAAAACCAAGCACTAGAGCAATAGCGGTATCACGCGATTTATTAACAAAATATGGTTTAAAGCATCGCAGTAAAGTGCGTATTACAGGCTTGGAAGGGGAATTTTTAGTGCTGGATAAAATGCACAAACGCTGGCAGAAAAAAATTGATATTTACATGGGGATGAACCGTAAAGCAGCATTTAAGTGGGGCACAAGAAAGGTTGTTTTATCATGGTACAAGGAGGCTGTTTAGAGATGTAACTATAGATAAATTCCCGTTTATCAGCAGGTGGTTGTTGTTTGTATTTTCATCATATTTAATACATTTATTAATAATAAATATAACATCATTTGCAGGAAAACTATGAATAAGTCACTTTTATCAATAGCTATTGGTTTAATTTTAAGTACTGGTGCAAGCTCATCGCTTTATGCAGACGTCTTAAGTAATGTAGTTCCTGATGATTTGAAGGAGCCGATTGGTTTATACAACTTATCAAATCCTGATGTTGTGTTAATGACCGTTAAAACAGTGACAACTAATGGTGGTGTTTGCCAAGCAAGTGATGATTATGCAAATTGTACCTTAGCCGATGTGATTGCCGATGTTGATGGTACGGATAACTTCAAGCCTGAAATTAAAGTGTTGCTAACAACCAATGATTTAACCCCTGATACAAATACATCCAATGCCACCCTGCGCTTACGTGGACAAGCCAGTCGTTTTGCGCCACAAAAATCATTCAGAATTAAGCTTGATAGCAAAACCAACCTCTGGCGTGGAGAGCGGCGCATTCAACTCATCAAATCAGTATTTGATTTTACACGTATACGCAATGCGCTTAGTTATGAATTATTAACCAGCATTCCTGCGTTGCCATCGTTACGGACTCAGTTTGTTGACTTATATGTCGATAACGGAACACCCAAAGATTATGGGCTTTATACACATGTTGAGCATGTCGGCAAAGAGTTTCTAATCAATCGAGGCTGGGATAAAAACTCTCCTGTTTACAAAGCAGAGCATTTTGCTTTTAAAAATAAAGATGTTTATAAGTTAGATGCCAAAGGAAAGCCCTTAGATGAAGCTGCCTTTGAGAAAAATCTTGAAATTAAACGTGGCAAAGATCATTCAAAACTCGCTGAAATGTTGGCAGCATTAAACGATGATAGTGTTGATTTTAATACACAAATAATGGGCAAATATTTTAATCAAGAAAACTATTTGTCATGGTTTGCTTTCAATATTTTGATTAACAATACTGACACTGAAAATAAGAATTTTTATCTCTACAATCCAAAAGGAAAAGACAGTTTTTACTTTATGTCGTGGGATAATGACTTCGCATGGGGAGCAAGTTTAGAAGACCCTGCAAGCACTATCGCGCAGTGGCCGCGTTGGTGGTTCTCAGAAGCAAATTGGTGGGATATTAAACTGCATCAACGTTTCTTATCACAAGCAGGGAATCTTGAGCTACTTAAATCTGCGGTCACAGAAATGCGTAATAAATACCTTACGCCTGCAAATATCAAAGCGATTGTAGATAAATATTACCCCTTAGTTTTCCCGCGTGTTACCACCAATCCTGATTTGGATTATTTATATGTTCGCGGAGATACCGAGGCAGATAAAAAGTCGGACTATACTTTATTAGTTAATCAGCTAAAGGATAATGTTGAACAAAACTATCGCTTATTTATGCAACGTGCTGATGATCCTATGACCTTCTATTTGGATGATGAGGTTGTCTTTGAAGGAAATAAAGCGACATTTAATTGGGATAAAGCAATCAGCCTCGCAAAACATGGCATCACTTATGATTTAGAGGTAGCGACAACATCAACCTTTGAAGATGGAACGGTACTGGAAAAAATCACCAATATTCCCGATACATCATTCACTGTTCACTGGGAACGCCCTGCGGGAACGTATTATTATCGTGTGATCGCAAGGGATGTTCACGCCCCTTTAAAGCACTTTCAAGATGCTAAAAATGAAGCCGATGATCTCTTTTATCCTGGAACAGAAGTGCCTCTTTATGGTGTTGTTAAATTTAAAACAACAACAGGAAGTAATGGTAGACCTTTACCTGTAAATTTGTCGCCTATTGTAGCAGACCAAAATATTGCAACAGGTGTTAATAATGCCGTATCAATTAGCTTAAAAGGGTCGGATGCAGATAGCACGACGCTAAGCTATAGCGTTATTGAGTCACCCATGCATGGCAAGTTAAGCGGTCAAGGCAAAACACTAAAATACACACCGAACGTAGATTATCATGGTACGGATAGCTTCCGTTATGTTGTCGGCGATGGTCGTGCGTTTAGTAAAGTCGCAGTTGTTAGTATTAAAATTGAGGGTGATAACAATGTGCCTGTGGCAAAAGATAAAGCAGTATCAACCTTTAAAGGCAAAGCCGTAGTTATTCATGCAGAAGCCACCGATGCGAATACAAATGATGTCTTGAGCTATGCATTAGCTTCTCAACCACGTCATGGTACAGCAACAATAAGAGGCACTACGATCACTTATACACCAACAGCTAATTTTGTTGGTACAGATAGCTTTTTATACACCGCTAATGACGGCAAGGCTGACAGTAATCAAGCCGTTGTCACCATTATTGTGAGTACCGATAGTGCAATCTCCAACCTTGTGGCAGCCAATGCAATTACTATTGATGGCAAAACCGAAGATTGGGGGAGCGTGACACTCTTTAGTGATGATGTCGATGAGGTGGCTATTAGTACCGACAGTAAAATTGACTGGAAAAATGTAGGCATAGCGCACACCGATACTGACGTATTCTTTGCATATCATAATAAAAAAACCATCCCAAATAGTTTTGATTGGGGCTGGCAAACCTTTATGGATACCGACGGTGATAAATCCACAGGCTATAAAATTAATGATACCGTCGGCGCAGATTACTTGCTCGAAGGGGAGACTCTATTACGTTATATCGGCAATGGTGAAAATTGGGTGTGGAAAACGGTTGATAAGGCATTTATGCGTTCATCAGGAAATACTGCCGAGCTACGTTTTCCGCGTCAGTGGATTGCTAATCCGAATGCAATGAGAGTTCTCTTCGTGGGTAATAATGAAGCCTACGGCGGTAGTGATATTGATACCTATCCCAAAGCATCAGGATATTTTGACTACAAATTCTCACTCTCAACAACAGGAAACCATCCGCCGAGAGTACAATCACAAAATGTCTCGATCAGTAAAAACACCCATAAAATAATTACCTTGCTTGGCTATGATATTGATAGTGGAGATACACTAACCTTCGTAGCGGTCGATCAGAGTAATCATGGCACTTTAAAGTGGAATGGTAATACAGTGACCTATACTCCTGCATTAAATTTTGTAGGTACAGATAGCTTCACCTACAGAGTCAATGATGGCATGGTCAATAGTGCTATTGCCACCGTATCGATAAGCGTAACAGAAAGCGGTAATGCAGAAACATCAAATCCCGTCACTGCTAGCACACTCTCCGTTGATGGAAATACGCAAGATTGGCGTACGCTGAAAAGCTTCTTTGCAGATACTGATAATCTTCCAAGCAATAAATATGGTGTGATTGACTGGAGCCGTGTCAGCATGGCGCATAGTGCCGACACTCTCTATTTATTGTATCAAAATAAAAAAGCCGTCACTTTACCACTAGCATGGGGATGGCAAGCGTATTTAGATACTGATGCTAATCCAAATACAGGTTATAAGCTAAGTAATGGCTTAGGTGCAGACTATATTTTAGAAGGCAATGCGCTACTACGTTACACAGGCACAGGCGATGATTGGAGATGGCAATTTGTTGATAATGCCTCAATTGCAACCTCAGGAAATAATATCGAATTAAGCTTTCCAAGAGGCTTGATTACAGACCCTGCGCTCATCAACATCGCGTTCTTTGGCAATAATGATGCGTATGCACAAGGGGGCGCAGCCGATGCCTACCCCGCCAACGCCTTAGATAATCAAAGCGGATTAGAATATTTCAGCTATCGACTCGGAGGTGTGGGAGCAACCGCAAGCGCCAAGGCAGCACAAAAAGCGTATACTTCCCCCGCCAGTCACCAACCATCAGCCTCCTCTATAAGTCGCCAACCACAAAAAGCACAGATGACAGCTGCAGCATCAAGCAAAAAAGGGGGCGGTTCAATATCGTGGGGCTATTTAGCATTGTTAACATCTTTGATAGCGATTCGTAGGCGTTATATGAAGTAGTTTTGCTATTACCGCCCTCCCTACAAGCTCAGGGATCTAGTTCCCTGAGCTTGTAGGGAGGGTACGGTGATAAAGCACAAAAAGCCGAGTATTACCGCATAGCTTGAATAATAAGAGTAGACAGCTCTTCAATAGAGCTAGATGAGGTGTCAAAAACATGCAATCCATAGCGATTAAAAAATTCTAGCGCATGATTTATTTCTATTCGACAATTTGCTAGTGATGCATATTTGCTACCAGCTCGACGCTTTTCTCTTATCTCGGCAAGACGCTTCGGGTGTATGGTCAAGCCGATTAATTTATCTCGATTCTCTTTTAGTACATCAGGAATATCATCCTTTAAAAAATCATCTTCCGTGAGTGGGTAATTAGCTGCACGTAATCCAAATTGCAGCGCAAGATAAAGACAAGTGGGCGTTTTTCCTGAACGTGAAACGCCTAATAAAATTACATCTGCCTTATTGATATTTTTCATGCTCATGGCATCGTCATGGAGGAGGGCGTAATTAATGCTTTCCATGCGTTTATCATAAGAGCTTGGGCTGATAAGCCCATGACTAGCGCCTGATATTGAGGTGGGCTTAATACCAAGATCATTGCCTATTTCATGGATGTAACGGCTAAATAACTCGTAATAATGACACGAGGACGCGGCTAACAGAGTATTAATTTCCTTATCCGTCATGGTGGCAAAAACCAGTGGCTTAATACCACTTTTTAGGGTTTCTGCCAAAAGCTCATCGGCGAATGCCGCTGCCTTTTTCATGGTGTTTATAAAAGGTTTTCGATGATGTATAAATTCAATATCAGGGAATTGTGATAATAAACTCGTACCCAACGAACTGGCTGTTATAGCCGTGCTTTCAGAGACAAAATAAACCAGTCGATTTTCTTTTTTCATGGCAATACATCCACTTTGCTACTATTCTGCCTTGCAATGGCAATTCAAACTAAAGTATAGGGCATGACTAACAATGAGTGATGAAAATATCTATAAAAACCTCCAACAACTAGGCGGAGAAACCAAACTACCCGACTCCCCTGAAACTGCACTATTAGAAAGTGTCACCAATCCACAAGCAGATATTGATTATGTAGTACGTTTTACCGCACCAGAATTCACCTCACTCTGCCCAATGACAGGTCAACCCGACTTTGCTCATTTAATGATTGACTATATCCCCGCCGCAAAGTTAGTCGAAAGTAAATCACTCAAACTATACCTCGGCTCATTTCGCAATCACGGTGCATTTCACGAAGACTGTACAGTTAGTATCGCAAGGCGATTAATCGATGAAATTGCACCCAAATGGCTAAGAATAGGCGGCTATTGGTATCCCCGTGGCGGAATGCCGATTGATGTATTTTTTGCACATGGCGAAGTCCCCAAAGGCGTATGGATACCCGAGCAGGGCGTACCACCTTATCGGGGTAGGGGGTAATATTATTCAATCTTCAAAAAGTAGCCTATTAATGACTCTATAAATTATCGTACAAATTAAAATCTTTACTTGGATGAATGCAATGCATACAATGATTTCGTTGCATTCAACTAAGTAAAGGTAAAATTATGTCAATGCTAACCATACGAAATATCGAAGAATCTTTAAAATACGAACTAAGAATAAAAGCCGCTAAACAAGGTGTATCAATGGAGGAGCAAGCAAGAATCATTCTTAGAGAAGCACTTGTTCCAAAGAAAAGAAAGAAAGGTTTAGGTAGTAAAATTCATCAATATTTTGTTGGTATTGATAATGTAGAGCTAGAAATACCAAAGCGTACACTCCCCCGTCCTGCTCCTGATTTTAGTGAGCTATGAGCATGTATTTACTTGACACCAATATATTATCCGAACTGATGCGTCCGACACCTAATAGGGGAGTCATCAATTGGCTAGATCAGCAATTTTCCAATGATCTCTATATTTCTAGTATCACTATTGCAGAAATTCATTTAGGTATCGCTTTGCTTCCTGATGGAAAACGTAGAAAAACATTAAAGCTTGCGGCAGATCTTGCTTTACAAGACTTTGCCGAAAATCAACTAGATTTTAGTGAACAATCGGCAATTGAATATGCCAACATCGTTGCGAAAAGAACAAAAGGGGGTAGACCTATAAATGTTGAAGATGCACAAATTGCATCCATTGCGTTAGTTAATAAAGCCAATTTAGTCACACGAAACGTCAACGACTTTGATCTAATTGATGGACTAAACATTATTAATCCATTTGATTAATAAACACAAAAGAAATTATGACAAGGGGAGGCTTCGCCTATTTTACTCTGAGTCCTAAGTCTTGAGATCATCCAGTTTGAGACAAAAATTCTGTACCAAGTTCTGCACATTATTCAATTCTTAGTCCTTAGTGTGGATTTAAGTTTAATATGGTTATTGATAAATATCTTTTTGTCTTCTCTTATATCCTTCTATAATCAATTATCTTTTTAACATGAAAAATAACAAATGAATACTCAAGTTGAATCCTCTACTGAACCATCCATCGACCAATACTCTAATATCTTTTCAGTTTATTTTGCTGCGACTAGACCGCCTTTTATTTTAGCAACATTGATACCTATTCTTATTGGAATGGCATATACCCATCATCAGGGTTTTGCAATTCAATGGGGGGCTTTTTTTCTGGCATTATTGGCGGGTGCTTTTCTTCATGCTGGGGTTAATGTTTTAAATGATTATTATGATGCTCTAAATGGAACGGATGATTTTAATGAAGAGCGCAT
Organism: Aquificaceae bacterium; assembly: GCA_003972955.1. GTDB lineage: Bacteria > Pseudomonadota > Gammaproteobacteria > Thiotrichales > Thiotrichaceae > JAGLBW01. The sequence continues at coordinate 6,710 of QOAQ01000043.1, read as the reverse complement.
TTACCCTTTCACAGGTGGTAGTCGCTTTATTCAAAATCAGATTTTAACTAAAAAGCAAATGCGTAATTTTGGTTGGGGCTTAATCGCAGTCGTTGTTTTGATTGGCTTTTATCTGGTGTTAAATACAGGCTGGGCTTTGCTAGCCCTAGGCATTTTTGGCATATTGATTGGTTGGGCTTATTCCGCCCCTCCTTTTCGCTTAAATAGTCGAGGCTTGGGTGAGTTAACGGTTTTACTTGGTTTTGGCTTGTTGCCTTTTGGAGCGTGGCTTTCTCAAACGGGTGTTATTTCTCTTAATATAATTTTGATTGCTATCCCTATCGGACTTTTAACCTGTAATTTACTTTATATTAATCAGTATCCTGACCGTAAGGCAGATATTCATGCAAAGAAAATGCACTGGGTAGCTCGTTTGCCAACTCGTTATTCACGTTGGGGCTATGTAATTATTTCAAGTTTAGCATGGTCACTGATTGTGCTTTATGTAAGCATAGATTTATTGCCTAAATTATCCCTAATCTCACTATTACCAATAGTATTAAGTATTATTGCCGCTAAAGAATTATTCAAATATAGCGACCAACCGCAACAGCTTGAAATAGCAATCAAAATGACCTTATTAAGCATGTTGCTTCATGGGTTATTACTGACGGTTTCTTTATTGTTTTGAATAAGACTATAGGGTAATAGATAAGAATCACAGATTGATACCATTACCGACTATAGAACCGTTAGTCTAGGTTATAAGGCAGATGAACTTCTTCGAGTTGTTCTTTTAAAAGTCAGTACTATGCTTGAGTAAGCCTTCTTTGTTGGTGTCGTTATTTGTAATCTAAGCGGGCTTTTTACTCTCTCAATATTCGTACTTGAATAAAGCTATGCAAAAGTCTATAGACAAGAATCATAAACAACAAGACAGTACTCGACGGCTATTAAGCCTATTGATTATCAGTCTAATTGTCATGCTCGCTATCGTTAGTATTTTCTGGTATCAGGCAAAACAACAAGCACGAGATGAACGTCAACAAGTCCTTGACCTGATTAACTATATGAATGTCGATCTGCGGGATAAACTCGAACCTATTGGCAAACTGGATATTATAGAGGGCGTACAACGACGTATTAATCAGTATTTTGATAATATCGATATTAATCCAAACAACCCCGAGGCTTTGCAACAAAAAGCCATTGCATTGGCACAATATACAATCACACTGAACCAACAAGGTAAATCTAAACAAAAGCAAGTTGAACAAGGTTTATTACAAGCCAATCATCTCTTCCAGCAGACTGTCCAACAACAACCTGATAAGTTGCAATGGCAACGAGATTTATCGGTTAGCTATGAGAAACTGGGGGATTTCTATCAGCAAACAGGTGATATAGCTAAAGTGGCTCAATATTATCAGGAGAGTCTTAATATCATTAAAAAACTCGTCAGCAAGGATCCTGATAATATGAAGTGGCAACGGGGTCTATCAGTGAGTTATAACAAACTGGGTGTTCTCGCTCTGCAAACAGGTGATAAAGCCAAAGCCGCCCAGTATTATCAGCATAGCCTTGATATTGTTAAAAAACTCATTAGCAAGGCTCCAAATAATGTGGAGTGGCAACGGGATTTAACGATCAGCTATGACAATTTGGCTAGTCTATCCCTACAAACAGGCGATAAAGCCAAAGCGACTCAGTATTATCAGCATAGTCTTGATATTGTTAAAAAACTCCTTAGCAAGAATCCTGATAATGCACAGTGGCAACAAGATTTAGCAGTCAGTTATGACAATCTGGCTGACCTTTCTCTGCAAGCAGGCAATAAAGTTAAAGCGACTCAGTATTATCAAGACAGCCTTAATATCCGTAAAGAACTCGTCCGTAAGGATTCTAATAATGTTCAATGGCAACAGAATTTATCGGTCAGTTATGAGAATCTAGCGAATATTTATCTACAAACTGGCAATAAAGATAGAGTGGCTCAGTATTATCAGGATAGCCTTAATATTCGCAAAGAACTTGTCAAAAAATATCCTGAAAATGTGGAATGGCAACGGAATCTATCGATCAGTTATGAGGCTTTAGCAGATTTCTCTCTACAAGCAGGCAATAAAGTTAAAGCGGCTCAGTATTATCAGGATAGCCTTAATATCCGTAAAGAACTTGTCAGCAAGGATTCTAGTAACAATGAATGGCAACGAGATTTATCGATTAGTTATGAGAATCTAGCGGCTATCTCTTTACAAACAGGCGATAAAGCGAAAGCGACTCAGTATTATCAAAACACTCTTAATATCCGTAAAGAACTTGTCAGAAAAGATCCTAGTAACAATGAATGGCAACAAGATTTATCGATTAGTTATGAGAACTTAGCAGATATCTCTTTGCAAACAGGTGATAAAGTCAAAGCGGCTCAGTATTATCAAAATGCGCTTGAAATTATGAAAAAACTTGTCAGTAAAGATCCTAATAATATGGAGTGGCAACGAGATTTATCGATTAGCTATGACAATTTGGCTGATCTCTTATTGAAAACAGGTGATAAAACGAAAGCGGCTCAGTATTATCAGAATGCGCTTGAAATCACAAAAAAACTTATCAGTAAAGATCCTGATAATGAGGAGGGGCAACGGGATTTATCGGTGAGTTATAGCAAAATGGGGGATCTGGCTATCAAAAATAAAGAGCCACAAACAGCGATTAAGTGGTATATGCAGGCACTTGAAATTGTTGAGAAACTTGCAAAAACTAATCCGCAAACTATTCAATACTCACTGGATATTGCAGAGTATTCTTACAAACTGTCTCGCCTGATTTCCGAAAAACAGAAGGCGTATTATCAAAAAGCTGAAAAAATTCTAAAAAACTATCAACAAACAGGAAAGCTATCGAAAGCGGATAAAAGCTATTTTCAGGATATGAAAAAGGAATTGGGGATTGAGTAGATAAAATTAATGACTATTCTGTTTTAAGCGCTTAACCATAAACCGTCCTGCATGAAGGGCTTGTGTGATTTTATCGTTGGGTTGTTTGCCATTGATAATATCTGCAAGTAATGCGGCGCAATAGCCTGCGGTTGTTAGTCCACGTGAGCCGAGTCCTGCGAGTATAAATAATCCTTTTTGATAGTGTGCGCTTGGGTAGCTTTTCCAGTATTTTCCTTGGTGAATATCGGCGTAATTGTTGTTATAAAAGGTGCGGTCGATTAATGCGCCTGCGTAGGGGAAGCGGTCGGGTGTTGTCATGCGTATTGCGGCGTGGCTACTTTCAATCTTGCCTAAGGAGTCGCTAAATTCGGCTAGGTATTTATATAATTGCTGTTGGTTGGTTTTGTCTGCAATGGGGTCAATAATGGCTTGGTTTTTATCTCGCTCAAAGGTTGCGCCAAAAATATGTTGTCCGTTGATGGCGGGGGTTAAATAGCCTTCGTGTCCGATGACAGTTTTTAGTTTTTGCGAGGTGGCTGAGGCGTTTGCTTGAGTGGTTTGACCTAAGACGGGCATTATCGGCAGGTCATTATATTGGGTGAGTTGTTTTATGTCTTTGCCACTGCTCATAATAATCACTTCTGCTTGCGCGATGAGGTGATGTTGATTATCTAACACCTGCCATTGTTGTTTTACTTTCTTTAAGTTGAGGGCTTCACTTTCTAACAAAACACAACAGTTAGGATGATCGATTAATGCCTTGCAGAAGCTGGCAGGGTTTATCCATCCGCCTTGTGGGAAGAAGACGCTTTTGTAAGGTGCGTGAATACCACTTTGTTGTTGTGTTTGTGCGGTATTGAGACATTGTAAAAAATCATCCTCAAAGCCTCTTTTTTGTAGTGCTTGCCAACGCTTTTCTTCGCGTGCATTGTGCGCTAGTTGTAGCACGCCGCAGAGGTCGTAATGAAGATGTTGATGTGATGCTGCAAGTTGCTCTAGTTGTTTTAGCGTATAGCGAAATGCTTGCACATAAAAATCTTCACCTAAACTTTCGAGAGCGGTCATTTTGGGTAAAATAGCCCCTGCAAGATTACCTGATGCTTCTGTTGCTAGTTTTTTGTGACGCTCAATAAGGGTGACGTGCCAACCCGTTTGGAGTAAATGCCATGCACTTTGACATCCTGCAATACCGCCACCAATTACTACAGCTCGCTTTGTTTGCCACGAAAAGGCTGGGTAATGAAACCATGGTTTATCGGCTATTTTGTGGCTCACTCGCGTAGTCCTATGCCTTTAGTGAGTAAGTACATCGCAAAGCTAAATAAAATGACAATAAAGACGACTATCAGTGTGAAACTAGCGGAGGGGCTAATATCAGAAACGCCTAAAATACCATAACGAAAGCCGTTGACCATATAAAGCACGGGGTTAAAGAGTGATACATTTTGCCAAAAAGGGGAGAGCATATGAATAGAGTAAAATACACCACCAAGATAGGTTAAAGGGGTAAGAATAAAGATGGGGATAATATTCATCGCATCAAAAGTTTTGGCGTAAATGGCATTAATAAAGCCTGCAATGGAGAATAAAATAGAGGTTAGCAGGACGATGACAAGCGTAATAACAGGGTGCTGAATATCCATTTTAGTAAAGAAGAGAGAGACAATTGTTACAACAATACCGACCCCTAAACCACGCGCAACACCACCCGCAACAAAGCCTAATAGAATGACAATATTGGGGGTAGGGGAGATGAGTAATTCTTGTATATGTCCGTGCATTTTAGAGGAGAAAAAGGAGGAGACGACATTGGAGTAAGAGTTGGTGATGACCGACATCATAATCAAACCTGGCACGATATAATCAATATATTTAAAGCCATCCATTTCACCAATAGCTTTGCCGATAAGGTTGCCAAAGATGACAAAATATAGCGTCATGGTGATGGCAGGGGGTAAAATGGTTTGTATCCAAATACGTGAAAAACGCAGAATTTCTTTAATAAAAATAGTGTTAAATGCGGTTAAGATTTCTTTCCAGCTCATGTTTTTACCCCTTTGTTATTATCAATTAATCCCATAAACAACTCTTCGAGGCGATTATTTTTATTACGCATACTCATGACGCGAATATTATGTTTGCTGAAAAACTCAAACATCAGGTTAAGTGAGCGACCTTTATCTAAGGCTACTTCTAGCGTATTACTATCCCGTAGAGACATTATAAAATCATTACATTGTGGTAATTCTGAGAGGGGTTCTTTGAGGTTGAGGACAAACTTTTCTGTTTGCAGACGCGATAATAACTGCTTCATACTGGTATTTTCGATGACCTCACCTTTATCTAGAATAGCGATGTTGTGACAGAAATTTTCGGCTTCTTCTAGGTAATGTGTGGTGAGGATAATGGTTGTGCCTGCTGCATTTAAGGAAGATAAAAACGCCCACATGGTGCGACGAATTTCAATATCTACGCCTGCCGTTGGTTCATCCAAAATCAATAACTGGGGTTTGTGAATAAGCGCACGGGCAATCATTAAGCGACGCTTCATTCCGCCTGATAAATTCAGTGCCTTTTCTTTACGTTTTCCCCATAAGTCTAGGCGCTTGAGTAGCACCTCCGCACGACGAAAAGCTTCTTTGCGTTCAATACCGTAATAACCTGCTTGATTGACGATGATTTCAATCACAGGCTCAAAGATATTGAAGTTAAATTCTTGCGGTACAAGCCCAATAAACGACTTGGCAAGATCACGCTCGCTATCAATATTATGTCCAAATATCTCGATGCTCCCCGCTGTCTTATTCACTAAAGAACAAATGGCTTCGATGGTAGTGGATTTTCCCGCACCATTAGCGCCTAGTAGAGCAAAGAAGTCACCCTGTTGAATACAAAGATCAATGCCTTTCAGCGCAATGAAGCCATTATCATACGTCTTTTTTAGATTGCTAATCAGTAAGGCAGGCGGCGGGCTATCTATTTGCTGTGTTGTGGGAGTGTCTGACATAAATAAACCTATAGATGTTTTCCACGAGAGTATAACGATAATTGGGGATGTGCGCGGGGAATAAAAGACGATAAAGTGTGAAAACGTCACAGAATAAGTAGGACGTGATGGTTAAAGTAGCTTACATGACAGGAAGTCATTAAGTCTTAATATGAAAAATCAAATAGAAAATAAGGATATTAAAAATGATCACAAATGAAAATATGATAATTGACTGCAATGAAATCAAAGAATTGCAACGTGAATTTCCTCAAGAAATGGAGATAATTATAAAAATGTTAACCGAAGCTGGAGAGGGATGCCATTCAGAAATGAGTAGTATTGAGGCATAGGTGGTGTCTTGATATTACGGTGAGGTCTTTTGATGAAACCATGTGGTGATGGTTTATCTTAATAAAAGAGATTTCACACATTGAGTAATGGCAATTAATAGTGATGAAAATCACTGTTGACGGCAGTCTCCGCAAAGGAGCTGCCGTTTTTTTTTGGCTTATAAAAAACGGCAGTTTTATGAGAAGTGTTCTAGTACTCCAGCAATATTGTTTTGATGAATACAGAGCAATCCAAAGCATTCAAGACAAGTCATGGTTCGAAGCCAATGGTTATTCCCTTGGTGAGAGACATAACGTAGTATTGGATGCTTTGGGTTGCTCCCTTCGGGTGAGTCAGAAAAGGGTCATCCACGTTGTTGTGCTTTTTGTGAAGGGAGCAACCATTCCCTGCAAAGCACGCCTAGTGGCTAACCCTTTTCTGACTCATTGTATTGATGGGTACAGAGCAATCCA
>QOAQ01000042.1 GCA_003972955.1 Aquificaceae bacterium | reverse complement strand
ACTGCATTGGCTAGCCACGGGGGTAACTAGCTGTTCTGTCAATTTAAAAATTTTATAAATTCCCATTAAACCAATTCTTCATTCTCTCCCACACACTTTCACTCGTTACGCGTTCAAAAGAGCTACTCCCCCCTTGAGCTTGTTGAGCTGCGCCATAAAGTAACAAGCCTACTCCTGTTGAGTGAATAGGATTCGTCACTTCGCCTTTTAAACCGCCAACATTGCGTGGCATTCCAAGACGTACTGGCACATGAAATATCTCTTCTGCCAACTCAACTGCACCTTTAATTTTTGATGTACCGCCTGTTAAAACGATTCCAGCACCGATACGTTCTTCAAATCCACTGCGTCTAATCTCAGCTAAAATGAGTGAAAATAATTCTTCATAACGTGGCTCAATAACAGATGCCAGTGTTTGAGCGGATAAACCACGTGGCTCACGTTCTCCTACTCCTGGCACTTCAATGACTTCATTTTCATCCGCCAACTGACGCAAAGCACAGCCATGTTTTATCTTTAATTCTTCTGCAAATTGTGTCGGTGTACGGACTGCGACGGCAATATCATTAGTGACTTGATCTCCTGCTATCGGTATCACTGCGGTATGTTGGATCGCACCATTTAGGTAGATCGCAATATCGCTGGTTCCCCCACCAATATCGACCATGCATACGCCTAATTCTTTTTCGTCATCTTCTAAGACAGCAAAGCTTGAGGCTACTTGCTCTAAAATAATATCGTCAACATCTAAACCACAGCGTTCAACACACTTCACTATATTTTGTGCTGCGCTTTGTGCGCCTGTTACCAAATGTACACGTGCTTCTAAACGCACTCCCGACATACCAACGGGATCGCGTATTCCCTCTTGATTGTCGATGACAAAATCCTGCGGTAATACATGCAGTATGCGTTGGTCAGCAGGGATCGCTACTGCTCTTGCTGCATCCAAAACACGATCCATATCTGCTTCTGTCACTTCTCTATCGCGGATAGCAACAATACCGTGTGAATTCAAACTATGAACATGACTACCTGCGATACCGGCATAGACAGAATTAATATTTACCCCCGCCATTAATTCTGCTTCTTCGATTGCATGCTGAATAGAGCCAATGGTTGATTCGATATTAACCACTACGCCTTTCTTCATACCTTTCGCAGCATATTTTCCAATGCCTACAATATCCAAACGTCCATCACTAGAAACCTCGCCAATAAGCGTGACTACCTTTGATGTACCAATATCAAGGGCAACGATCATATTTGTATCTTCATCGTTCGACATTTTCTATTTCCTTTCGACCGTATAAATAATGGTAATTACACCAAATACTTTCAGCAATCTCATAATCACTATTAACGTGTATAACACCCACCAAGTTCAACTAATAACTTGAGGTCTAAATTCTCGCTAGTTATTTAGCCGAACTTAGCAGGTGCTGCACTTGCTTTTTTATTCCACTTAACCGCAAAACCATTGGTATACCGTAGGTCTACTGTGTCAATCATTTCAACTTGTCCTACTAGCTGGTTACGGTATCCCACCATAAAGCGTCGTAACCGTCTTTCATGTTCTTTTCTGCCTATTTTTACCCGCATACCATTAGCAAGTTTTAACTGCCAAGAACCTCGCGCATCTTCGCTAAATTCAACAATATCAACCGGAAAGTCTTTAAGCCATGTTCTAATTTTCAAATAGCCTTCGACCATTTCACGTCCTTTATCAAAAGGGCTGTATAGGGTCGGCAATTTACCTCTTTGGTTTGGTAAATCTATATCGACAATTTCACCAAACTCATTAATCATTCCTTCTTTACCCCAAAAAGCTATTGGGTCTTGCTCACGTATTTTGACAACTAATTTGTCGGGCCACACACTGGTTAATGAGGCAGAGTAAACCCAAGGGTTGAACTCAATTTCTTCTTCTAAACTTTTCACATCTAACAAATACAAATTTGTTTTTACAAAAGGTTCGATGATTGGTTGTAGAGAGGCTCGATCTAAATTCTTTAAATCACCCTGCACTTCAACCGATTTAATTCTTAAGTTCTCTGGCTGTTTTATCCAATAAAGTCCGTACATCACCATTAATAAGGGAATAATGATTAATGATAAAAAAGTTACCCACCTCCAGTTTATATTTGGCAAGTTGAGTGAAGAAAATCCTTTTCCTCGATTGGCGTACTTTTTAGCCGTCACCCTCCTTGTTGCTTGTGCTTTTTTCCTTCTCATAAATGAGCATCCTTGCTTTATGCTTGGAGCTGCCTTAAGTAGGAGGACACAATAAATCTAACATTTTGCTTGTTTATTTTTCGATCTTCTGCGTTATTGTTATCGTTGCGTAGCCTGCTATGCGCCTCAACAATGCCTTGAATATCGAAAAATAAACGTCAAAAATTTTGTTAGATTTATTATGACCTCCTACTTATATCGCAGTCTCCAATATACGTACTACCAAGTCTTCAAAATTTATACCTGCACTTTTTGCTGCCATGGGTACTAAAGAATGATCGGTCATACCCGGCACGGTATTTATCTCTATTAAACAAAAATTCCCTGCTTGGTCGCGCATGACATCGACACGCCCCCAACCACTGGCGGTAACTACGTCAAAAGCTGTTTTTGCCAAGGCTTGCAGTGTTTGTTCTTCTTCTTTATCTAAACCGCAGGGACAATGATATTGTGTTTCGTCTGATTGATATTTTGCCGCATAGTCATAAAAGTCACTTTTTACTTCTAAACGAATCACAGGTAAGGCTTCATCACCTAATATCGCAATTGTGTATTCATTTCCCGTCACCCATTGTTCAGCAAAAATTAAAGCATCGTACTCAGCGGCGCATTCATAGGCGGCTTGTAACTCCTCTACTTTATTCACCTTGCTCATTCCAATGCTTGAACCTTCATTGGCGGGTTTTACTATTAATGGCAAACCTAGCTTTTCAACCACCGCTTCAAAATTGCTATCTGCCGTTAATACCACAAATGCGGGTGTTGGCAAATCTGCTCCCGACCAAATACGTTTGGTCATTAACTTATTCATACTGATTGCAGAAGCCATTACGCCACAACCTGTATAGGGAATTTGCAATAGCTCTAACGCGCCTTGTATCTCGCCATCTTCTCCACCACGCCCATGCATGATATTAAAAACTCGGTCAAATTTTCCTTTTTGCAAAATATCTAGCACATTGCGATCGGCATCAACACCGTGAGCATCTATGCCTTTAGCTTGCAATGCTTCAAGTACGGCTTTACCACTATTAAGTGAAACGTCTCTTTCGGCTGCCCAGCCCCCCATTAGTACGGCTACTTTGCCGAATTCTGCGCTCATATTAAACCTCGCTGTGCAGATAAACGCTCAGGAAGGCTGGCTGAAATAGCCCCTACACTTCCTGCACCTAAAGTCAGCAATATATCGCCCTCTTGCAACTGACTTAACAGCATTTCATCAATATCATCTTCACTTGCCACAAATACGGGGTCTACCTGCCCGCGGTTACGTATTGCACGTGCTAATGAGCGTCCATCTGCCCCTGCGATTGGCTCTTCACAGGCGGCGTAAACATCCATTAACAACAGCACATCTGGCTCAGATAAGACTTGGGAAAAATCTTCAAATAAGTCTCTTGTGCGTGTAAAACGATGCGGTTGAAAGAGCACTACCATACGTCGTTCTGGCCATGCGGTACGTATTGCGCGCATGGTTGCTTTCATTTCTGTAGGGTGATGACCGTAGTCGTCTACTAAGGTAATCATGCCCTGCGGTGTTTGCAGGTCGCCATGTAATTGAAAACGTCTACCAACACCTTGAAATTTTTTCAAACCATTAACTATCGCCTCATCGTTTACCCCTATTTCAGAGGCTACCGCGATGGCTGCTAATGCATTTTGTACATTATGTTCACCTGGCATATTCAAGGTTATATCTAAGGACTCTTTACCTTCTCGTAGTACCGTAAAGTAACTTTGTGCGCCATCGTAACGTACATCCATTGCTCTAATATCGGCTGGATAATGGATGCCATAACTAACGATGGTCCGTGTCACATGCGGTAAAATATCGCATACATGCTCATCATCAACACATAAAATAGCCAAACCATAGAAGGGCAAATGATGTAAAAATTCTACAAATGTTGATTTTAGTTTTTCAAAATCACCACCATAGGTTGATAAATGATCGGCATCTATATTGGTCACCACCGAAATCATCGGTTTTAATAATAAAAATGACGCATCGCTTTCATCGGCTTCTGCTACTAAATACTCGCCTGTTCCTAAGCGTGAATTACTCGCGGTACTGTTCAGCTTGCCACCGATAACGAAGGTTGGATCTAAACCACCTTCTGCTAATACGCTGGTCACTAAACTGGTTGTTGTCGTCTTACCATGCGTACCTGCGACAGCAATGCCATTACTAAAGCGCATGATTTCTGCCAACATTTCTGCACGTGGTACAACAGGTATATTGTTCTTTCTTGCGGCAACAACTTCGGGGTTATCTTCATCCACCGCTGTTGACACCACCACTACATTTGCACCTTGTATATTCTTTTCTGCATGACCTTTATAAACCGTAATGCCTATGCTCGACAGACGCTTTGTCATTGCGCTCTCTGCAATATCTGAGCCACTCACGCTAAAACCAATATTGGCGATGACCTCTGCTATTCCACCCATACCCGCACCACCAATACCAACAAAGTGGACATGCTTGATGCGCTTACGTGCTAGATCACTTTCTGCTCTCATACTCTCTCTTCCCCGCTATCGGTCATGTTTTTTTATTAAACTCATAACCTGCTAACTCGGCACAAATCGCTGCAACTTCGCTGGTTGCAGTCGGCTTGGCTAATGCCCGCGCACTGAGACTCATACTCAGTAGTTTATCTTTATCAGCAAACAAGTCTTGTAATACCTCACTGGCTGATTGCTTATTAAATTCTGTTTGTTGCATCATAATCGCGGCATTATTTTCTGCTAGATAATTACCATTTGCAGTTTGATGGTCATCAACGGCATAAGGATAGGGCACTAATAATGATGCCACCCCTGCTGCTGCGATTTCCGCTATGGTTAACGCGCCTGAGCGACAAATCACCAAATCTGCCCACTCATAAGCTGCTGCCATATCTTCTATAAACGGCGTTACCTCTGCATCGACACCTGCCTCTTGATAGGCTTTTTTCGTTGCCTCGTCTTTACCTGAACCTGCTTGATGACGCACCTCAGGTTGGCTTTCTTGATTCAATTCAGCCAAGGCTTGCGGGACAACTTCATTCAATGCTTGCGCGCCCAAGCTACCACCGATAATCAATAATCTTGCCACACCATTACGACCTGCTAAGCGCTCCGCTGGTGGTGCTATTTCACTAATTTCTTTTCTGACAGGGTTACCAACAGCGACGACTTTAGCTTGCTTAGAGAAGGTATTTGGAAAGCCTTCTAATATTTTTGTACTGACTTTACTTAACAGCTTATTGGTCAATCCCGCTACGGCATTTTGCTCATGGATAACAACAGGAACCCCCATTAGCGATGCCACTAGACCGCCCGGCCCTGCCACAAAACCACCCATTCCTAAGACAGCAACGGGGCGATGTTGACGCATAATCTTTACTGACTGAAATAATGCTTTTACCAATTTAAAAGGAGCTAACATGGTTGCAATAAGACCTTTGCCACGCAAGCCTGTTACATCTAACCACGCCATTTCTATGCCCGCCGCAGGAATCACTCTCGCTTCGATTCCTTTGTGGGTTCCCATCCATACAACAGGAATATCTTGTTCAATAAGCGCCCGCGCTACAGCGAGACCAGGGTAGACGTGCCCACCTGTTCCTCCTGCTGTAACTAATATAGGTCGCTTATTTGACATTAACTTTTACTCCTGCTTTTTTACGGGTTACTGCACTGCGTTTTCTAGGCTTGCGTTTTAAAATCTGCCCTTTTTTAACCTTCGATTTTCTTATTGATACTTTACGCTTCTTCTGTTTTTCTAGCTCTCTAGGGGTTAAACCAAATAATGCGATTTGCGTATCTCGGTGTACTCGCATTAAAAATGCCATCGCCATCAAGGTGACTAAAACACTGCTTCCACCATAACTTATCAATGGCAAAGTCAAGCCTTTCGGTGGTAACAGTGCTAGGTTTACACCCATATGAAACAGTGATTGAAAGCCAATCCAAAAACCAATGCCATAAGCAATATAAGCGGCAAAATGCAACTTTGCTTTATCCGCATTAAAACCGATGACAAAGGCGCGCTGAACTATCCAAGCAAACAGCAATAAGGTAATAACAATACCTAAAAAGCCAAATTCTTCCGCCAACACCGCGAATACAAAATCATTATGCGCTTCTGGCAAATAAAAGAGTTTTTGCACACTGCCACCCAACCCTGCACCAAACCATCCACCGTCGCCAACCGCCATTAAGGCGTGTACTGTTTGATAGGCTTTTCCTGATGCGTTAGCCCATGGGTCTAAATAGGCTAAAATACGAGCACCACGATAGCCCATCATTACTAGAGGTATCGCTATTGCGATAACAGCAACGACTAAAATGGCGATACGAGAAAACTTCACGCCACCTAAGAACAACAATGAAACTGCTGTTGCGGTTATAACAACGGTGCTACCAAAGTCAGGCTCTAGCATTAATAACGCACCCACCATCGCCAAAACAACCAGCGGTATCACCAAGGGTTGCCATGAGTCAGATTGCGATAATTTCTTCCCATGTCGCGCCATATAACCCGACATATAGATAATCATACTCAGTTTAGCCAGTTCCGATACTTGAAAGGAAAACCCGCCAACACTGAACCAACGGTAACTACCATTGACTTCTTTTCCTACTCCAGGAATAAGCACCAAAACGAGCAATAAAATAATAATAGGCAATAGTTTTGCACCTAAATTCTGCCAAAACAGAGTTCGTATATTGTAAATACCAACCGCAATCACAGTGCCTATTAACAAGAAGATGATTTGTCTATTTAAAAAATAATAGGGGCTACCATACGTCTTTTGTGCAACCGCGACCGATGCCGAAACCATTACCACAAAACCTAAAGCCATCAACACTAAAAGCGCGATCAATAAACCACGATCGACATAACGCCCCCAGCTTGGCTGAAATTCTGCCAAAGGATTGCATTTTGATACACGTTGCATAAATGTCATCGCACAGCCCTCCTTTGTTGCTCATAAGATTTCACGCAGCTAATAAACGTATTACCACGCACTTGATAGTTATCGAACATATCAAAGCTTGCACAGGCTGGAGACAATAAGACTTTGTCACCTGCTTGTGCTAACTCTGCCGCTACTTCAACCGCCTGCTGCATACTGCTTGCATGAAGCTCAGGTACTACACCCGCTAAAACATCTGCAATAGTATTTGCATCTTCACCGATCAATACGACTGCTCGCGCATTGTTTTTGACTGCTTCTTTTAGGGGTGAAAAATCTGCATCTTTTCCTTGCCCTCCCAGAATCAAAACAATTTTGCCACCTAAACCTTCTAATGCGGCAAGTGTTGCGCCAACATTAGTTCCTTTCGAGTCGTTATACCAAGCGACCTTATCTATCTCGGCAACCCATTGGGTACGATGCGCCATGCCTGTATATTCACGTAATACGCTCAACATCGCGGACTGCTTTAAATCTACAATCTCGCCCATCGCAAGTGCAGCAAGTGCATTAGCATAGTTATGTTTGCCTTGTAACTTCATTTCAGCGACATCTAATAAACAGGTTTCACCCTTTGCTAACCATGTTTTATGATCTTTTTCACGCAAACCGTAATGACCTGCTGATGGCTCATCTAAACCAAAGGATATGGCATCTTTGTTGTTTGCTAACGCCATTGCAACGGCATCATCTCTATTCACAATGGCTTGCTGACAATTATTGTAAATAGAGCCTTTCGTTTCAGCGTAATGTGCTAACCCGTCATAACGGTCTAAGTGGTCTTCGCAAATATTTAACACTACCGCTGTAGCCGTCTGCAATGATGTGGTTGTTTCTAGCTGAAAACTTGATAGCTCAAGAATAAACAACGCCGTATTCTCAGCTTTCAATAAATCCAGCGCGGGTATGCCTATATTTCCACCTGTTTGTGCAAGCACTTGTGACTTTTCAGCCATTTGTTGTAACAACGTCGTTACTGTCGTTTTGCCATTTGAACCTGTAATGGCAATGACGGGAGCTTGAGCTTCACGTGCAAATAGCTCTATATCGCCAATTACTTCTGCGCCATTACGCTTTGCCTGCTGAATTTCAGCTGTTGCAACGGCTATTCCTGGGTTGACTACCAAACATTTTGCTTGCTCAAAGACCTTGCTATCAAAGCAACCAAAATAGGTGGGAATATTTTTACATTCTTGCTTTAAGTCATCCTCATTTGGAGGAGACTGACGACTATCCGTCACCGCAAAGTCATAATCTTTCTCGGTCAAATAACGCGCTACAGATAAGCCAGTCGCACCCAAGCCAACCACTAACGTATCCCACGTTGTAGTTATTTTTGGAGCTATTGGCTTCATTTGCGTCATTTACTTAAACCTTTCTTTGTTAACGTATTTTCAGGGTTGCTAAACCAACCAATACTAAAATAATGGTGATAATCCAAAAACGTACAATTACTTTTGGCTCTGCCCAGCCCTTTAATTCAAAGTGATGATGAATCGGTGCCATTCTAAATATTCGTCGCCCCGTCATTTTGTAAGAGGCGACCTGCAAAATAACTGAGACAGCCTCCATGACAAAAATACCGCCCATAATAGCGAGTACAATTTCTTGACGTATCACAACGGCAATAACACCTAATGCAGCACCTAAAGCTAATGCTCCTACATCACCCATAAAGACTTGCGCTGGGTAGGTGTTAAACCATAAAAAACCAAGCCCTGCACCAAAAATAGTGCCGCAAAAAATAGTGATTTCACCAACATCATGCACATAGGGAATGCCTAAATAGCTGGCAAATTTTATATTACCCGTAAGGTAGGCAAAAATACCTAATGCTGCTGCGACCATAATCGTTGGCATAATCGCCAAGCCATCCAAACCATCGGTTAAGTTAACTGCATTGCTACTCCCAACGATAACCAAGTACGTCCACGGGATAAACAACCAACCCATATCCCAGAACCAATCTTTAAAGACAGGAAAATAGAAGGTGGTTTCTACCGCACTATTTGCTGTTGCAAACAAAATAGTCGCAGCGATAAACGCAATGAGCGATAGGCTTAAATATTTCCATTTTGCCGATAAGCCTTTGCTGTTACCGTACTTTAGCTTGATATAATCATCGACACCGCCAACAAGCCCTGAGCCCAACGTAACGAATAGTACAATCCATACATAGTGATTACTTAAATCGCCCCATAATAGGGTTGCTATAGCAATAGCCAAAAGGATTAACGCACCTCCCATAGTGGGAGTTCCTGCTTTAACCAGATGCGACTGCGGTCCATCATCACGAATACTTTGACCAATTTTCAATTCCGTCAATTTGCGAATCATCAGAGGCCCTAAGAGCATGGATATACCTAAGGCTGTCAATGCACCTAAAATGGCACGCAGGGTGATATATTGAAAGACGCTAAAAAAGCTATAGTCATTTGATAACAATTCGAATAAAGCGACTAACATGCAGTTACCGCCTCATTCTTTATTTGAATATCTGTTAACGCTTCAACAACACGCTCCATTCTCATTGATCTCGACCCCTTGACTAGCACTGTCATGCTTTGCTCTATCCCCTGCTTTAATTGATCCAATAAGGGATCTATTTCATCGAAGCTATATCCGCTATCGCCAAATTCTTGACAGGCTTGCTTGCTGTAGTCGCCTAAACAATAAAGCCCTTCAATACCTTTTTTCTTCGCATATTGGCCAATTTCGGCATGCAATTGCTGAGAATTGTCACCTAACTCGCCCATATCACCTAAAATCAGCACCCGCTTTCCCTGTTGTTTCTCCGCGAGCACATCAATTGCTACGCGTGCAGAATCGGGGTTGGCATTGTAAGTATCATCAATAACCTGAATTCCTTGCAGCCCAGCCATTGGTGCAAGACGACCTTTTACGGCTTGTAAACTTTCCAAGCCCTGCTTTATTTCGTCTAAACCTAAACCAACCGCTACTGCCGCCGCACTAGCCGCTAAAGCATTCATAACATTATGCCGACCTTGCAAAGCCAGCTTGATGTTTGTCTTTTTTCCTGCAATTTGCAGAGATAAACCAGCGTTGATTATTTCTCCTTTGACATCCGCACTGTCAGCAAAACCAAAGCAAATAACCTTTCTCTCTTTATTGCACGACAACCAATAATCTGCATATTTATCATCAATATTGATGATCGCCACACCGTCATCAGCAAGCCCTGAAAATATTTCAGCCTTGGCGCGAGAAACACCTTTTACATCACCAAAACCTTCTAAATGTGCTGCACCCGCATTATTTAAGATAGCCACGTTCGGTTGCGTGATATTGCTTAAATAATCAATTTCTCCAAAATGGTTTGCACCCATTTCTATCACGGCATAGTCATCTGAATCACGCAATCTTAATAAGGTTAACGGCAAACCAATATCATTATTCAAATTACCAAACGTCGCCATGACGTTACCTTTACAGGCAAGAATGGCGGCTAACATTTCTTTCACGGTGGTTTTACCGTTACTTCCTGTCAGACCAATCACAGGTTTAAAAAACTGTTGACGCCACGCTTTGGCAAAAACACCTAAGGCTTGCAAGGTATCGTCTACCACTATTTGTGGTAGTTCACAGTCTATTTTTTTATGCACAAGTGCTGCCGCTGCTTTATTGCTAATGCCTTGCACAAAATCGTGCGCATCAAAACGCTCACCTGCGATCGCAATGAAGAGCTGATCACTCTGCACCGTTCGGGAGTCTGTCGAAATAGACTCTACAAAGCTATCATCACCGTGCAACACACCGCCTGTCATTTCTGCTATTTGTGAGAGCTTCAACCACGTCATGCTGCCAACTCCTGCAACACTTGCGCCGCTTGCTGTCTATCATCAAAAGGCTCGGTTGTATGTGCTAATATTTGCACCTGCTCATGCCCTTTTCCTGCGATTAACACCACATCACCCGTTTGCGCTTGCTGTAGAGCGAGCCGAATGGCTTTAGCTCGGTTATGCTCAATGGTTACTTTTTCTACTTGCTCAAATCCCGCAATAATTTCATCCATTATCATCACTGGATCTTCTGTGCGCGGATTATCATCTGTGACAATAACGACATCTGCACCCTTCTCTGCAATGCTTGCCATTAGCGGACGCTTACCGCGATCCCGATCACCACCACAACCAAATACACAGATAATACGTTTGCTTGTGTGTCCACGTAGTGCCTTTAGCACGGACTCTAAGGCACCTGGGGTATGCGCATAATCAACCACAACCAGTGCATTATTTGACTCTACGCGCTCCATACGCCCTGCTACTGTTTTCACTTGCGTCAAACTATTGACTGCATCAGAAAATGCCACATCCAAAGCAAGCATGGCAGCTAAGGTTGCTAATAAATTACTAAGATTAAACCAACCAAGCACAGGTGCTTTAATCACCCCACGTTCATTGCCAAACACTACCTTTGCTTCAATTCCTGATGAGGTAAATTGTGCATCATACGCAACAAGCTCATTCGAGTTTCTCTCACTATTTTGATGAGATTCCACACGATAGGAAATAATGCTAAGCCCTGTTTTTTCTCTTAGGTTCTTTTCTATCTTTCGACCAAAATCATCTTCTTTATTCAGAATGATTGTTTTTAGCTCTGGACGTATAAATAATTTTTCTTTCGCTTTCGCATACGCTTCAACTGTGCCGTGATAATCAAGATGGTCGCGCATAAGGTTTGTTAAAATAGCCACATCAAAGGCAATACCATTGACGCGCTCTTGTTCTAATGCGTGAGATGACACCTCCATAGCAACAAACTCAGCGCCCTCTATGGCAATATCACGCAAGGTTTTATGAACCGTCAAAACATCTGGCGTAGTATGTGTTGATGCTTGCAAATTATCAGGCGAACCCACACCTAAGGTGCCGATCACAGCCGTTGGTTTATGCAAAGCGTTCATTGCTTGAGCAAAAAAATGACTCACACTTGTTTTGCCGTCTGTTCCTGTCACGCCTATAAGCTTTAAACCATAATTTGATTTTGGCTTTTTCTTATCATCCAACAGCTGATAAAAACATTGTGCAATCTCACCTAGTTGAAGAGATAAGCCCTGTATTTCTATTACAGGGATAGACAAGTCTGAAACAAGAGCAGCAATATGACTGGAATCATCTGACTCCCATATCACAGCTACTGCACCTTGCTCTTGTGCTTTTTTCGCATACTGTAAACCATGTGTTTGTGTACCTTTTAGCGCAACAAAGAGCATTCCTTTATTAATCGCACGACTATCTAGGCTAATGCCATTGACAAAAATATCAGCAGGAACATCTTCCGATATTCCGCTGATATTTTTTAATAAAAACACCAAGGAAGATGCCTTCATGATGACCCTCCCTTTACTACCCACCGAGCAAGTTTTTCGGCAGGTAAATTATCGGGCGGTATATCAAGAATCCGTAACGCACTTGCCATTACCTTGGCAAAAATAGGGGCGGCAATACGTCCGCCTGAGACATGCTCAACTCTTGGCTCATTAACCATAACAGCAACAACCAAACGCGGATTTGATGCTGGTGCTAGTCCAATAAAACTCACTATCTTTTTATCCTTGCGATAGCGTTTATTGATAAATTTATATGCTGTTCCTGTTTTACCTGCGACATGATAGCCATCAATTTTTGCTCTTTTTCCTGTTGCCCTTTTTTGCACAACCGCTCTCATCATTCTTAAAACAGCGTGGGCATTTTTTTCCTTCATTACACGCTGTCCGCTGACTTTATCTTTTCTTTTAATAATAGACGTAGGATAAAGCACGCCTCCTGTACCAAATACGCTGTAAGCATGCGCCATCTGCAATAAACTCACCGATGCTCCATAGCCGTAACCTAAGGAGGCACGGTCTACTCGCCCCCATTTGTCGTAATAAGTCAGCTTACCTTGTGCCTCACTAGGAAAGCCCGCATTAGGTCGTCGACCAATACCAACCCGGCTAAGAAATTTCCACTGTCCACTTGGCTTCATTAATAAAGCAACTTTACTTGCGCCAACATTGCTCGATTTAGCAAGTATTTTATCCAAGGTGATTGAGCCATAATTGATCGGATCTCGAATAACGGTCTTTCCCATGTCGATATAACCTGGAGAGGTATCAATCATGACGTCTGCGCCAATGGCTCTGTCTTCTAAAGCCGCTGCTATTGTCAAGGGCTTCATTGTCGAACCAGGTTCAAAAGTATCCATCACCGCACGATTACGATATTTATAAGGCTTAAGATCTGCGCGTACATTCGGATTAAACCCCGGCATATTTGCCATCGCTAATATTTCACCCGTATAAATATCCAGTACAACTACCGAACCTGCCTTAGCATTCACTTGGTAGACTTGGTTTTTTAATTCTTTATATGCCTGAAATTGAATGCGCTTATCGATGCTCAAAGCGACTTCCTGACCAGACACCATTTCTTTTACTTGTTCAATATTTTCAATTAAACGCCCTTTACCATCACGTACAACACGTTTTTTGCCCGAAGCCCCTGCTAATAACTGATTCATCGAACGCTCAATACCTTCAACACCTTTATCATCAATATTAGTAAAACCAATCACATGCGAGAGAGCTTCACCCATGGGATAAAAACGTCGATACTCTGACGTACTACTAATAGATGGCAAATTCAAATTAGCGATATCTTCCGATAATTCTGGAGGAATTTGTCTAGCCAAATAAATAAACTGTTTGCTTTTACTTTTTTGTAATTTCTGCTGCAACTTAGAAAAATCTATCCTCAACAAAGTCGCCAACTGCTGTAAACCAACATCTATCTCGTCTAAACGAACTTTAGCCAGCAAAGACGCATCTTCATCCAAACTTTTAGTGCCTTCAATCAAGCCATTACGCACTTTAAAAAGCTTTCGTGGATTACACCAAACCGATTCAACAGGCGAACTAATCGCTAAAGATTCTTCATTTCGATCAACAATCATCCCTCTGTAAGGTGGCACGATGACTTCACGCATCTGACGCTTATCAGCTTGCTTCTGCAACCACTGTTGCTGAAAAACCTCCAAATATCCTGCCCGTAATAACAACACACCAATTAAAAACAGCAATACACTAAGCAAAGCAAAACGTCGCCCCCTGTAAACAGGAGGCAATTTATTTGATGTCCTTGCCTTTCGCATTACTCGATTACCATCCTTATATCTTTCGCTTTCGGAATTGACATACCTAAGTTTTCACGTGCTTTACGCTCAACATAAATTTCATTAAGCACTACACCTTGCTCCAACTTCAAACGACTCCATTGAGCAATTAAAATATTGTGTTGTTTCTCTAACCTTTGCTGTTCCACAAATAATCCACGCGACTCATGGCGATGCATAACCACAAGAATTGCCACGGCTATGACCAAAAAATATAATGATGCCAGCAACACTAACTGCCATTTTGATGCTTCTTTGATTGCCGCTACCGTCACGTTAACTTCTCTCCAATTCTCATAATGGCACTACGAGAGCGAGCATTGACTTCAAGCTCTTCTTTTGATGCCTTTATGGGCTTACCAATAATTTTAAACGCTAATTTATGATGCTCATCCATCACAGGAAAACCACGCGGCAATTTTGGACCGCTTGACTTGTCCTTAAAAAATCGTTTCACCATACGGTCTTCCAAAGAGTGAAAACTAATAATTGCAATACGACCACCGACAGACAATGTCTCCATTGACCGTTGCAAACACAGCTCTAAATCATCTAATTCTTTATTAATAAAAATACGAATAGCTTGAAAACTTTTCGTTGCTGGATTTTTGCCTTTCTTTTGTTTAGCCCTAGGGATTGCGCCAGCAATAATACTCGCTAGCTTCAACGTTGTTTCTATTGGCGCAAGCTCCCTTTCTCGTAAAATGGCGCGCGCTATTCTTCGGGAAAAACGCTCATCACCAAACTTCCAAAGCACGGTTGCTATTTCATCCTCTTCGGCACTAGCCAACCACTCCGCAGCACTCTGTCCAGCATCAGGATTCATTCGCATATCTAGTGCGCCATCGCGTTGAAAACTAAAACCACGCGAAGCATCATCCAATTGAGGAGAGGACACACCCAAATCAAGCAATAAACCGTCAATCTTACCTTCCACACCAAACTCTTCTAATGCCAAAGGAAAGTCTTTAAATGAACCTTGCCATATCAAAATACGCGCATCATCTGCATATTTTTTTTGTGCGTGACAAATAGCCTCAGGGTCTTTATCTATTAACAACAAACGACCATCAGCACTTAATTTTTCAAGAATCAAACGTGAATGACCACCACGACCAAAGGTTGCATCTATATACAAACCATCTTCTTTAATCGCTAGTGCATCGACAGCCTCTTTCAATAAGACAGTTTGATGCTGAAAGCTTGGTGCTTGTGGTTCGTCCATACTTATTACTCAACAACAAATATCTACAATGAAATCTGACTCAAAACATCATCTGTTTCTAAATTATCCTGCGCCTCCGACAACCAAACATTCCGCTGTTCATCCCATGTTTCTGCATCCCAAAGTTCAAATTTTTTCGCTTGACCGACAAGTACAGATTTTTTATCTAGGTTCGCGTATTCACGCAATGGTGGAGATAAACGAATTCGTCCTTGACTATCTAAGTTGACCTCGGAAGCATGACCTAACACCAAACGCTGCATATTTCGCACACTGCGGTTCATATTAGGCAAGGACATCAAAACCTGTTCAACCCTCAACCATTCATCCATT
>QOAQ01000020.1 GCA_003972955.1 Aquificaceae bacterium | reverse complement strand
TACCTTTCTTAATGCAAAATGCCAGCGCTGCAGAGGCGATGCCAAAGGATTTCTATAAGATTCCGAAGAAGGGACAAGCACGTATTCTTCATACCACCGACTTACACGGTCAATTATTGCCCGTGTATTTTCGAGAGCCTAATGTCAATCTTGGTGTCGGCGAAGCCTTTGGTCGTCCTCCTCATATCGTCGGTAAAAAGTTACTTGAGTACATGAAATTGCCGTTGGATGGTCCAGAAGCCTATGCTTATACTTATTTAGATTTCTTTAATGCGGCTAAAAAATACGGTAAAACAGGTGGTTATGCTCATATTAAAACCTTGTTAGATAGTTTACGCAAACAAGCAGGGGGACGCGAAAATACGCTAACCCTAGATGGTGGTGATCTTTGGCAAGGTTCAGCGACTAATCTTTGGACGCGTGGTGTGGATATGGTCGAAGCCTCTAATATCCTCGGTGTTGATGTCATGGTCGGACACTGGGAATTTACCTATCGTGAAAAAGAAGTGTTGAGCAATGTAGCACTCTTTAAAGGCGACTTCATCGGTCAAAATGTACGTATCAAAGAAGATGCACTGATGGGGGATGAATACCCCGAAATGACCGAAAAGTTTGATGGCAAAGGATTATTTGATGAAGACGAAGGTTACGCCTTCCAACCTTACGTCATGAAAAAACTAGGTGGAAAACGTATCGCCGTGGTCGGACAAGCTTTCCCTCGTACCTCAAACGCCAACCCACCTGAATTCTTCCCCGACTGGTCATTTGGTCTGCGTGAAGAAGACATGAAAAACCTCATTAAGAAAATTCGCACCGAAGAAAAGCCCGATGCCGTTATTATGATCTCTCACAACGGTATGGATGTAGACGTAAAAATGGGCGAGAACATTCCTGGTATCGACGCCATCTTCGGCGGTCACACTCACGACGGAATGCCACAACCGATCAACGTCAAAAATAAAAAAGGCAAAGGACATTGTCTCGTCACCAACGGCGGCTCTAATGGCAAATACGTCGGTGTTATGGACTTAGATATACGCGAAGGCAAAGTGGACATGCACTACAAAATGCTCCCCGTCATCACCGACTGGCTACCTGCTGACAAAGAAATGGAAGCCTACATATCACAAATGCGTAACAAAAAATACGATGAAAAAATCATCGAAAGTCGTAGCAAAAAATTCTACTACAACAAAAAACGCCTCGGCAAAACCTATCAAGAAATCCTCGAAGAAAAACTCGCCATCGCCGACCGAACCCTCTATCGCAGAGGCAACTTCATGGGCACATGGGATCAAGTCCTCTGTAATGCCCTACGTGAAGAATACAGCGCCGACATCGCCATGTCCGCAGGTGTACGTTGGGGAACGACCACCCTCAAAGGCGACTGGATCACCATGGAAGACGTTATGACCCAATGCGCCATGACCTACGCCGAAACCTACGTCAGCGAAATGACAGGCAAAGCCCTACTCGAAACCCTAGAACAAATCGCCGACAACCTCTTCGACCCCGACCCCTACCTACAATCAGGTGGCGACATGGTACGACTCGGCGGCATGGACTACACCCTAGACCCTAGCAAACCCCTCTACTCACGCATCACCAACGCCAAACTCGACAACGGCGACAAAATAGACCCCAAGAAAACCTACAAAATCGCAGGCTGGGCAACCGTCAACCGCACCCCCGAAGGCAGACTCATGTGGGACGTTGTACGTGACTACATCCTCAAAAATCGCGGCAAGGACAATATACTCAAGCTCCCTAAGATCAATAATCCGATTTTAAAGAACGTATCCGACAACCCTGGTATTGCGGATTATCCTGAGTAAATATTTTATGCATAATATTCCCGTTTTAACCATTGATGGTCCTGCTGGATCAGGCAAAGGAACTATTGTAGAGCATGTCGCTAAAGAGCTTGGTTGGCATATTTTAGACAGTGGCGCTTTGTATCGTATTGTTGCGGTTGCGGCAGAAAAGAAAAATATAGCTTTCGACGATGATGATCGTTTAGCAGCGCTCGCTGAAAAATTAGATGCTGTATTTTTACCCTGTAAAGGAGGGGGCGTGGAAGTACATTTAGAAGGTGATGATGTCAGCGAAGCGATACGTACGGAGGATTGTGGTTGTGCTGCATCGAAAGTTGCTGCAAATAAAGGGGTTCGTAAAGCCTTGCTAGAGCGTCAACGGAACTATTTGTTATCACCCGGTTTGGTTGCCGATGGGCGTGATATGGGAACGGTTGTATTTCCCAACGCTTTTGCCAAAATATTTTTGACAGCATCGGCAGAAGAACGTGCAAAACGTCGTTTTAAGCAGTTGAATGAGAAGGGCTTGAATGTTACCCTTGCCGCCTTAATTCTCGACATCCAAGAGCGAGACTTACGTGATATGAATCGTGCAGAAGCGCCATTGAAAGCGGCGGATGATGCCATAACGATTGATACGAGTGACTTGTCGATAGACGAAGTTATCACAAAAGTCTTAGCGGTTGTGAGGGAAAAGAAATGATATTTCAGGTGCTTAGCCAGAGTATCATATAAACTTGATGAATCTATTATATCCTGATTTTATTATAATAGACTTTATCTTTGACCGTTATATTTGTTGTACTTAAATCCACGAGATTAATGAGGATTTAGCTTGTAGATATAACACTAACTTGGACCGTAGCGTACAGGAGCGCAAGCGTTGTAAATTATTTAGGTTTAAACCGATATGAGTGAAAGTTTTGCTGAGCTGTTTGAAGAAAGCTTAACGTATATAGAGATGACCCCTGGGTCTCTTGTCAATGCATCTGTTGTAGAAGTTACCCCAGATTTTGTGACTGTAAGTGCAGGATTGAAATCAGAAGGTGTCATTCCAGCTGATGAATTTAAAAATGAAGCTGGCGAGATCACTGTTAAAGCAGGCGATGTTGTCGAAGTTGCATTAGAAAGTGTAGAAGATGGTTTTGGCGAAACACGTCTATCTCGCGAAAAAGCCCGTCGCTTACGTGCATGGGAAATTCTTGAAGAAGCAATCGAGAATGACGAAATTATTACAGGTATTATCACAGGTAAAGTGCGCGGTGGATTCACTGTTGAGTTGGGTGATATTCGTGCATTCTTACCAGGTTCATTGGTTGATGTACGTCCCGTCCGTGATACTACGTTCTTGGAAGGCAAAGAATTAGAATTCAAACTAATTAAGTTAGACCAACGTCGTAACAATGTTGTTGTTTCACGTCGTGCAGTGGTTGAAGAAGAGTACAGTGCAGAGCGTGATGCACTTCTTGAGTCGTTAGAAGAAGGTAAAGTGCTTAAAGGTATCGTTAAGAACCTTACTGATTACGGTGCATTTATTGACTTAGGTGGAATTGACGGTCTATTGCATATTACTGATATTGCATGGAAACGTGTTAAGCATCCTTCAGAAATTCTTACTATCGGTGATGAGCTTGAAGTTAAGATACTTAAGTTTGACCGTGAAAAGAGCCGTGTATCACTCGGTCTTAAGCAACTAGGTGAAGATCCATGGCAGGATCTTGTACGTCGTTACCCTGTTAAAACGCACTTGTTTGGTAAAGTAAGTAACTTAACAGATTATGGTTGTTTTGTTGAAATTGAAGATGGTGTGGAAGGTTTGGTTCATGTCTCTGAAATGGATTGGACAAATAAGAACGTTAATCCTTCAAAAGTTGTTACTTTAGGTCAAGAAGTTGAAGTAATGATTTTGGATATTGATGCAGAGCGTCGTCGTATCTCTTTAGGTATGAAGCAATGTAAAGATAATCCATGGGATGAGTTTGCTAAGTCATTCAATAAAAACGATAAGGTTAAAGGAAATATCAAATCAATTACTGATTTTGGTATCTTTATCGGTTTGGATGGTGGAATCGATGGTTTGGTTCATCTTTCTGATATTTCTTGGAGTGTTTCTGGTGAAGATGCAATCCGTGACTTTAAAAAGGGGGACGAGGTTGAGGCAATTGTATTAGCTGTTGACCCTGACCGTGAGCGTATTTCTTTGGGTATTAAGCAGCTTAACCAAGATCCATTCTCAGTATTCTTCTCCGAGCATCCGAAAGGCAGTGTTGTTAGCGGTGTGATTACAGAAGTTACTCCAAAGATGGCGAAGGTTGAATTAGCTGAAGGTATTGAAGGTATTTTACGCGCATCAGAGATTTCTCGTGACCGCGTTGAAGATGCAAGCACTATCTTGAAAGTGGGTGATAAGATCGATGCGAAGTTTATGGGTATGGATCGTAAAACTCGTGTCATCAATCTTTCTATTAAAGCAAAAGATTATGAAGATGAAGCTGAAGCAATGAAGGAATATAGCAGTAGTTCTACTGGTGGTGTTTCATTGGGAGATATCTTTAAAGAGCAAATGGATAAATAATTTATTTTTATATTTTGTGCTAAGTTTTAGTCTTTTCTAAGACTTTTGTACTACAAGCCGGTTATTTCTTTGAAATAATCGGCTTTTTTGTATGTATTTCATGTTGTTATTTCACTTTCAGACTGTTCTTTTTTTACCACTAGTAGTAAACTGAGTTGTCAACATAGTAGGAGATGGGCATGACAAAATCAGAGATTATCGATATTCTTTCTAGAAAACAAAGCCACTTAAGTAGTCGAGATGTGGAGTTATCAGTAAAAATATTACTTGAGCAAATGAGTGATACTTTAGCTGATGGACGTCGTATCGTGGATTTGGTAGTTTTTCATTACACTATAGAGCGGCACGTCGTGGTCGAAACCCTAAAACAGGTGTAAAGGTAGACTTATCCCCTAAATATGTACCCCACTTTAAACCGGGCAAAGAACTACGTGATCGTGTTGATGTATCTAAGAATAGTTGTCAGATACAGGATTAGTCTCATATCCATCTATAGTGTAGTACGCTTACAACAATGATTAAATTTTATGCTCAGTCATTGTTGCTCTAGTATAAAAATCCTTAATGCCTTTTTATATTTAAGGGCGAGCTGTGTATAGTAGCCGTATAGAAACCTTATAAGTTGTAAATAATGATAGAAATTCTATTTCTACTGCTACCTTTAGCATTTTATTCTGGTTGGCGAGCAGCTAAAAAAAATAATTCAAAGCAATGTGCAGAGTCTAATAAGCTTGCTGATGACTATGTGAAAGGTGTTAACTACCTATTAAGTGAAGAACCTGATAAAGCACTCGAAGTCTTTATTAACCATCCTGATGTAGATGAATATACCGCTGAGACCTATTTACTTTTAGGTAATATGTTTCGTAATAGAGGTGAAGTTGATCGCGCCTTACGCTTACATCAAAATCTAATGGCTCGTTCGAGCCTAACTAAATATCAAAAAACATCTGTTCTATTGGCTTTGGGCGAAGACTATTTCGCCGCAGGTATGCTTGATCGTGCAGAAAGTGTTTTTCAAGAATTGCTTGAAGCAGACCCTAATGGGGTGAATGCTTGTCTCCCACTAAGGCAAATATATGAGCAGACACATGAGTGGGAAAAAGCGATTCAAACGACGCTTTGTCTCAGTAAAAAGAGCTTCACTGAATCACATCAAAAACTGATCGCTCATTACTACTGTGAAATGGCTGAGCAAGAAATGTCTTTGGGGAATCTGCATAAAGTTGAAGAATATATATCAAAGGCAGAAAAAAACTTTAAATCTTCTGTACGTGTAATGATTTTGCAAGCAGATTTACTAGAACGTAAGAAGAATTATAAATCAGCCTTTAAGGTTTATTTAAAAGCACTTAGGCTGGATTCACGGGTATTATCTTATTTGTATTCTAAAATTAGTAAAGTTTCCGCAGTGGTGGGGAAAGATAAAGAATTGGAGGTAATTCTGCTTGATTTATACAAAAATGATGGTGCTGTATTGTCTTATTTACTGATGCTTATATCACGAAATGGCTCGAATAATATCCCTGTTAATTTTTTAGTGGATGACTTAAAGAATAGAAAACTTGATATTTCATCAATAATTAGTGCTATCGATATTTTAAAAAGTAACTATGATATATGCTCTGAGCATGAAAAACTTCCTCTTATTGAAAAGGCTTTAATAAATTATTTAAAGGGTGAGGCTATTTTTCAGTGTCAAAATTGTGGTTATAAAATGCAAGATTATATGTGGCGTTGTCCTGCTTGCTATCAATGGGATAGGGTTTCTCATTCTTAGGAGCTTGTCTTAGAAACTCCTTCCTAATATTTTTCAAATAGGTAAGAAAATTATTATGTCAAGTAAACTAATTATAGCATTAGATTTTCCATCATCAGTCGAAGCACTTGAATTTGTGAGTAATTTATCTCCTAATGACTGTAAATTAAAGGTTGGTTTTGAGCTGTTTGTAAGTGCAGGACCTGAAATGGTTCGTGAGTTAATAAAGAAAGGCTTTGATGTATTTCTAGATTTAAAATTTCATGATATACCCAACACAGTTGCATCGGTGTGTAAAGCCGCGGCAAAGTTGGATGTCTGGATGATGAATGTTCATGCATCAGGTGGTTCTGAGATGATGAAAGCTGCACATAATGCGCTGGATGATTTGCATAATCCACCTAAGCTTATTGCGGTATCGGTATTGACATCAATGAGTGATGAGCAGTTGCAAGAAATAGGTGTAGATGCTCTAGCGAAAGATCAAGTACGGCATCTTGCTAGGCTAACTAAAAAAGCAGGTCTTGATGGTATGGTTTGTTCGGCGCAGGAGGCGATATTATTGCGGGAGTTATTAGGTAATGATTTTTTGTTAGTAACACCTGGTATTCGTCCTAAAGGTGCTGATATGGGTGATCAGTCGCGTGTTATGACTCCCGCTGACGCCGTGAAGGCTGGGGTGGATTATATTGTCGTCGGACGACCCATAACTCAGTCCTCTAATCCATTAAAAGTCATTCAAGAGATTAATGATGAAGTCAAAAGTGCGATTCTTTAGGTAAAAAATTGATTGAGAAAAGGTAATGTTAGTGCTGCCAATCCGAGTACTGCCGCATAGCCGACAACATCGGTAACGGTTGTTAATACTACGCCACCTGCTAGGGCAGGGTCGATATTAAAACGTCGCAAGAGTAGAGGGAGTACAACGCCTGCGATAGGGGCGATTAATAGATTAATAAACATGGCAATGGCAATAACAATACCAATACTTATATTATTGAAGGCAAAGGCAGATATAAGAAAAACAACAAATGCCCAGAGCAAGCCATTAATCAATCCTAAAATAAGTTCTTTATTTAGCAGGGAGAGTGTATTGCTTTTAACCAGTTGTCCAACCGCAATTCCTCTAATTGCTAGTGTGAGTGTTTGACTACCTGCGATACCGCCCATGCTAGGAACTATTCCCATGAGTACGGCTAAGGCAACGGCTGATTCTATTGTCTCCGTAAATTGACTGACAACCCAAGCAGCGAGAAAAGCAGTGGCTAAATTAGTTCCTAACCATAGGGCGCGACTTTTGACGCTAGGAAGTACGGGGGCGAAGAGATCCTCTTCTTCATTAAGCCCTGCCATGCTCATCATAGAGTGATCACCCTCGTCTCTGATAACATCGACAACATCATCAATTGTGATTCGTCCTAGGAATTTTCTATTTTTATCAATAACAGGGGCTGATATTAAGTCTCTATCTTCAAAAAGTACCGTTACATCATGACTGGGTGTGGTTGCTAAAATAGCATCATGCTCTGCATTCATTCTTTCAGCAACAGAGTCATCGGGTTGACTAGTGAGAAGTTTTGATAGTGGGAGGATGCCTAAATAGGTGTCATGATTATCAACCACGATTAAATTATCGGTATGCGAAGGGAGTTCTTTTTGCATGCGTAAATAACGTAAGACAACTTCGATCGTAATATCGTCACGTATTGTGATGGCTTGGGTATCCATCATTCCGCCCGCAGTATCTTCATCGTAATCAAGAACTGCTTCTACTCTCTCTCTTGCTTTACGCCCCATACCCTTCAGGGTTTTACTGATGACCGTATCTGGTAAACTTTGTAAAAAGTCCGCCATATCATCAGCATCAAGGTCTTTAACCGCCTCAATTACTTCACCCGTATTCATCTCTTCGACAAGGCTACTTCTAACATCCTCCCCGAGTTCAACAAGGACGGAGCCTTCATTTTCTTTATTGATTAACTCCCACGCTATTTTGCGTTGTTGTAGGGGAGATGATTCAAGTAGATGCGCTATTTCAGCAGGGTGCAATGCATTTAGCATGCGTTGCACACGTATTAAAGATCCGCTTTCAATAGCATCGGATAAAGTTCCTACTAATTCAGCTTTATTTTTATTGATAACAGTATTCATAGGCTGACAATTAGTATGACACAGGGGGAGGTTATAGTAATTTTTCTAGAAGATATTTTTAGAAAGTTAAGAATGTGTATGAAATAAGGGGGGGCGGGCTAAACGAATTGTTATTCTATCTATTTCTGCAACTCCCTATGACTGACAATAATAGCACTCATTTCTTGTTGTTGAAAATACTCTGCAAGCTTTTCGGTGAGATAAACAGAGCGATGATGTCCGCCTGTACAACCAATAGAGACGGTTAAGTAAGCG
This sequence comes from Aquificaceae bacterium, assembly GCA_003972955.1. Classification (GTDB taxonomy): domain Bacteria; phylum Pseudomonadota; class Gammaproteobacteria; order Thiotrichales; family Thiotrichaceae; genus JAGLBW01. The sequence continues at coordinate 12,191 of QOAQ01000020.1, read as the reverse complement.
CGTTGGTTTTCGATAAAATGAGGTAGCCATTTTTGTAGTAAATCAATCAAATTATTTTTCATGTCTTGCACTAATGGTTGTTGATCTAGCCATTTTTTTACGGCATCTTCTTTGCCACTATGTTGACGTAAACTAGGTTCCCAGTAAGGGTTAGGCAAGCAACGTACATCGAATAAAAAATCGGAATCACTGGGGGTACCGTATTTAAAGCCAAAGGACTGAAAGGTGAGTGATAACTGAAAGTCGCTTGTGATACAGATTTGATTTTTTATCAAGGATGCGAGTTCATAAATACCTGTGTGACTTGTATCTATTTGTAAATCTGATATTTCTCGTATTGGGAAAAGTAAGTGTTCTTCTTGAGAAATTGAATCAGACAATGTTTGTTTAGGTGTCGAAAGAGGGTGGCGTCGTCGGCTTTCATCGTAGCGTTTTAAGAGAATATTTTTATTGGCATGAAGGTAAATAATATCAATAGCATATTTCTTTTTTAATTGCTGAGCAAAAACAGGAAAGCTATTAATACACCCAGTACCGCACCGCACATCAATACCAATTGCAATTTTATACTGTTTTAGTATTCGTTCTGTTTTAAATAAAGATTCTAATAATTCGATAGGGAGGTTATCAACGCAATAGTACCCTTGATCTTCTAATGTATGTAGTGTTTGAGACTTTCCTGCGCCTGATAGCCCCGTAACGATAATGATATGCATTTTTTGCCTATAGACTTAGAATATGAATGTTTGTGTAACATTGTATAATATAGGACTATTTTGTGTAGTTTTGATGGGGAAAGTAGTAGCGATACAAAATATCTGACCAAATGCTATAGGATATTGTGTAGATCTGGATTTTTTATAATTTCATGACCTAACCCAAAGTTATATTGGGTTAGGTCTTTTCTTAGGGGTGTTTATTCTGTAACAAGGTTACGATGTGCCCCTTCGCGATTGCGATGATCTTTGATTTTTTCTTTGTGTTTAAGTAACTGACGGTCGAGCTTGTCAGTTAATGCATCGATCGCAGCGTACATATCATCAGATGTTGCATCAGCAAAAATATGGTTTCCGCTAACATGTAAGGTTGCCTCGGCTTTATGCTCTAGTTTTTGTACTTCCAGTATGACTTCAATATTTAATACCTGGTCAAAGTGGCGACTAATACGACTGAATTTTTCCTGTACATAATCATGTAGAGCCGCTGTAACTTCTATATGTCGACCAGTAATATTTAATTGCATAGTTATCTCCTTATATGTTGATAATTAAATTTAGTTATTTTTAAGAGATCTTTAACTAAATTCACCGAATTACCTTATTAAACGAATACTTTTCTTTCGTGAGATGAAGAAATATTCATGGCTTCTCGGTATTTCGCGACAGTACGCCGCGCTACATTGATCCCCTGTTCTTTTAACAGGTTTGTCAATTTATTGTCACTGAGTGGTTTTTTAGGATTTTCTGCAGTGATTAATTTTTTGATCATGGCTTGTATGGCAGTCGCAGAACATGCGCCTCCCGTAGTTGTGCTGACATGACTGGAAAAGAAATATTTGAATTCATATACACCACGAGGAGTGTGCATATATTTTTGGGTGGTAACGCGCGAGATAGTAGACTCATGAAGCTCTAGCTGTTCTGCAAGATCTTTTAGAATCAGCGGCTTCATTGCCTCCTCTCCGTATCGCAAGAAAGCAGCTTGTTTTTCTATAATGGCATTAGCGACGTTCAATATGGTGTTATTCCTATTATCAATACTTTTTATGAACCAGCGTGCTTGTTGTATATTATTTTTTAAATAAGCTTTATCTGTTTTATTTGCAACAGTAGAAAGCATATTTGAGTAATAGCGGTTTATTTGTAATTCAGGTAGTGTTTCTTGGTTGAGAGAAGCTACCCATTGTTCTTTTATTTTATGTATATAGACATCAGGCGTAATGTAATCCGTTTTTGAATGAATATAAATATCGCCTGGTTGAGGATTAAGAGATTGTATCAACTTCATCAAGTTTTCAAATTGATCGGTGTCTAGTTTTAACTCTCTCTTTATACTTTTATAGTCCCGTTTCTCTACCAAGTCCAGATGTTTTTTTAGAAGATCGTATGCAGAGTTGAATAATAAGTGATCACTATGATAGTGCTTCAATTGCAACAATAAGGCTTCAGCTAAGTCTCTCGCGCCAATACCAACAGGGTCTAAATGCTGTATATATTGCAAGATTGCATCTACTTCATCTTTTTCAATAAGAAGCTTTTCTTCCAAAGAAGAAAATATTTGTTCTGTTGACTCGGTTAAAAAACCATTCGGATCAATATAAGAGATAATGGTGCTAGCAATCTCTTTATCAATAGCACTAAGTTGACTAAGTTCTACTTGTTCTTGTAAATGATCGCGGAGAGTTACGGGAGCTGAGTGCAGTGTGTCAATAAGATCAGAGGCGCTTGTGTCACTGCTACCCGTATTACTTGTTTTCCAATCGGAATCATAAATTTCATCCCAGTTAGTATCTATATTTAATTCTTCTGGAATAACATCACTTTCTTCTACGGATGTATCTGTTGTTTGTTCATCATTGTTCGTATCAGCCTCATTTGAGGTATCATCAACACGTTCTAGTAATGGATTTGTTTCTATATTTTCTTGAATTTCTTGTTGTAATTCGATAGAGGAGAGTTGCAATAAGCGTATTGCCTGTTGCAATTGCGGAGTCATTGAAAGACTCTGACCTATTTTTACACTAAGTCCTTGTTTTAGCATCTTTTATAATTATACTTTGCTTTGTTGATTGAGAGGATTAAGGTGTTCTTTTAGGTTTATGATAGCATGTTCTGGTGCTTGAAAAATAGGTAATGCTGATTGATGGTATGATTTTTGCATAAGGTTTTTTATGCGATGTGTTGCGAGGAAATTTTACAGGGAGCAATGGTGATATGGCGATGTTATAATCTTAAAGCTTAAAATCTTTACCTAAATAAATTTCTCTTACTTGTTCATTCTTCAAAATATCGCTAGGCGCGCCTTCGGTAAGAATAGCACCATTTCCAAGTATATAAGCGCGATCACAAATGCTGAGTGTTTCGCGTACATTATGGTCTGTAATAAGAACACCAATCCCTCGTTCTTTTAAGTGAGTGACTATTTTTTGAATTTCGATAACAGAGATGGGGTCAACGCCTGCAAAAGGCTCGTCTAATAAAATAAATGATGGTTCTGTTGCTAAAGCTCTAGCAATTTCAACGCGTCGTCTTTCACCACCAGATAGACTAATGCCAAGGCTGTCACGAATATGTGTGATTTGAAATTCTTCTAATAAGCTTTCTAACTTATTTCTACGTCCTTGACGATCTAAATCATTACGAGTCTCAAGAATGGCATAAATATTATTAGCGACGGAAAGTTTACGAAAAATACTCGCTTCTTGTGCTAAATAACCAATACCATGACGCGCGCGCAGGTGCATGGGTAAGTCGGTAATATCTTCTTTATCAAGAAGAATTTTCCCTTCGTCACAAGCAACTAGACCTACGATCATATAAAAACAGGTGGTCTTACCTGCGCCATTCGGACCAAGCAGTCCAACAACTTCTGAGCTGTTTACGTGCAGAGATGCATCCGTAATAATGGTGCGTTTTTTATAGCTCTTTTTAAGATGATTTGCGTACAGCGTGGTCAATCGAACTACCTGTTAGTTTGTTTTGTTACTAGGATAAAAAATAGCACGTACTCGGCTTTTATTATTTTTCTCATTGCCTGCTTTTAAAGCCCCTGTCAGGGTGGAATATTCGATGTGTTGACTGCTAAATTTATCATTATTCTGTGATAATTCGGCACCACCATCGAGTATTAGACGTTTGTCTTCTACCAGATAACGCATTCTTTTTGCTTTGCCTTTAGCACGTTTTCCATCATCCATTCGTTGTTCAAACGTAAGTGGTGAGCCTGTTGCAATAATGCTAATGACTTTATTGTTGGGTGCATTGATTTCTATATGTGCGGCATGAATTTTAAGTGTTCCTTGCACAATAGAAACATTGCCATGATAAATCGCTTTACCTGCGGATTTATTAAAGGTAACTGAGTTAGCATCAATTAATAAAGGCTTGGATGCATCTGCTTTGAGCGCCCACGTAAGGGAGGGTAATAGTAGCAAAGTAGACAAGGCTACGATGTTACGGATTCGGATCAAATTTTGCATGTACATTTGAAAGTATCCTTAGTTCTTGTTGGTCTAATTTACTACGTAAACCTGTTCCTGTCAGCAAGCCATTTTTAGTAGTCAGTGTAATGCTATCATCGGTAGATAATTCTCTTCGTACAGGGTCGAAGACGAGGTTTTCGGTGTCTAGTTTAAAACTTGTCTCGCTCGCATTACTTTTTTTGATTGATACCGCCCCTGAGAGTTCAATATTCCCTTGTGACTTTTTTTGAAATGCTTTTTTTGCTTGTATGAATAAACGGATACCATCACTATCGTGTGTTTGAATGGTCGGCTGAAATATTTCACTACCACCCGTTGAATTTTTATGCGTCAGATGTTGCCCCTGTAGGTAGTATTTCATTTCTCCTGTGCTTGAGGTCTGCAATAAGGAAAAGTCACTGAGATAATAATCAATCTGTTTTTCATTTTCTTCTGATACTAGCTCTTTGTATGAAAGCCAGAAGCTGTTAAGCCATATTGTTGAAACCGCAACAATAATTGACAGTATAAGAAAAAAGAGTCCTTTGCGATTCATTATTATTGTAGGTAACTTTCGAAGATAGTCGTTAACTTCCCCTGTGCATCAAGTAACATCTCGCATACTTCACGTACTGCGCCATGCCCACCTTTATATTGAGATACCCAGTCTGCTTGTTTGATAACAAACCAGTGGGCATCTTGTACTGCAATTGCTAGTCCCACCTTTGTCATCACAGGAAGATCGATTAGATCATCGCCAACATAAGCAATTTGCTGTGGTGATAGCTTAGTCTGTTCGAGTAATTGCTTGTAGGCAATACGTTTATCACTATAACCTTGGTAAATCATATGCGGTGATAATTTCAGATTAGCGGCACGATGTTGGACTAATTGTGATTGTCGTCCTGTAATAATAGCCACTTCAATCCCTGCTTTTTGCAACAGGCGCAAACCAAGACCATCTTTGGCGTTAAACGCTTTATATTCTTCGCCATTATTATCGAAGTAAAGAGAACCATCAGTCAGCACCCCATCAACATCAAAGATAACACATTTTATGTGCTTGGCAATTTCAGGTGCTTTTTTACTGATTGAATGATTCATGAGTTAACTATTTTAAATAATTCCAGATTTTAATAAGTCATGCATATGTAAAATACCGACAGCACAACCCGTTTTATCAATAATGGGCAGAACGGTGATTTGATTATCTTGCATTGTGTTAAGTGCACTCACAGCAAGGTCGTTGATTTGTGCGGTATAGCAGTTTGTCGATGCCATTTCACCTATGGTGGTATTCGACATATCGATACCGCTTTCAAAGGCTCTGCGTAAATCACCATCGGTAAAAATACCATAGAGTTTATTATTTTTATCTGCAACCAGTGTTGTGCCTAAATTTTTGCCTGTCATCTCTATAATTGCTTTTTTAAGTGATGTATCAGGCGACACGAGCGGAATATTAAGATGGTCATGCATAATATCTTTTACGTGCACTAATAAACGTTTTCCAAGTCGCCCACCAGGGTGAGAACGTGCAAAATCTTCAGGTGTGAAATCTCGGGCTTCTAAGAGTGCAACCGCTAAGGCATCCCCCATGACTAATGTCACCGTTGTGCTAGAGGTTGGAGCGAGATCTAATGGGCAGGCTTCTTTTTCGACACCTATGTCCAAATGAACATCAGCAAGTTTCGCTAAATCAGAACTCATGTTCCCCGTCATAGCGATAACTTTAGTGCCTTGGCGCTTAACAACGGCTGAAAGTGTTAATAACTCAGTCGTTGTTCCTGAATTAGAAATAGCGATAACAACATCTTCAGCCGTAATCATGCCCAAATCACCATGCAAGGCTTCACTAGGGTGTACAAAAAATGAAGGTGTGCCTGTACTTGCGAGTGTTGCCGCTATTTTATTGCTGATGTGTCCAGACTTTCCCATACCTGTAATAACAATACGCCCACTGGAGGAGAGAACTGTCTGACAGGCTTGCTCAAAGCTATCATCAAGACGATTAGCGAGTATTTGTATCGCTTCAAGTTCGGCATCAATAACCGTTTTTGCAGAATCAATAAAGGTCTGTTTTGATGTCATGGAATGGTCTACGGGTTGATCGTTTGATAGTAAATGAGACCTTCGTAGGCGATAAAGAGAGTGGTAAAGATAGCGCCCTTCCAAAAGACTATTTTATAGCGCGCACTTGCAAAGCAACCAAAGCCGAAGACAATTAACAGTACCGTAAGTGCAATCATTATTGGCATATCGCGACTAAGGACAGAAGGAGACACAGCACTCGGTGAGATCAGAGCAGGGATAGCTAAAACCCCTAAGGTATTAAATAAATTAGAACCAACGATATTCCCTATAGCGAGGTCAATTTCCCCCTTCTTTACACTACTAATGGAGGCGGCTAATTCAGGGAGGCTCGTGCCAATGGCAACAATGGTTAAGCCAATAACGAGGTCGCTAATACCTAGTTGGGATGCAATATTGGATGCGCCCCAGACTAACATTTTAGAGCTAACCATTAAGAGAATTAAACCAATTACCATCCAAAAAAGGGCTTTTTTGAAAGGCATCTCAACGGGTAACTCCTCAGCGCCTTCTTCTAATAATGGGTCATGACGATTACTTGTTTTTTTTGAGGAGTAAATCATCCAGCCAATAGCAGCAAAAAGACAGGCTAGTAAAATTGCTCCATCTAATTGACTAAAATCTCCATCATAGAGTAAAAACCAAGAAAGCAGTCCTGCGACAAGTATTAATGGCAATTCTTTTTTAACAATATTGGAATGAATGGGGAGTGTGGTAATTAGTGCTGTCACACCAAGAACAAGGGTGATATTAGTGATATTCGAGCCTATTGCGTTTCCTATACCAATATCAGGACTTCCCTGAAGAGCAGCAGTGGCAGCTACCAGCATTTCGGGAGCGGATGTACCGAGCCCAATAATTAACATACCAATTATAAGGGGGGATACCCCCCAATGTTGAGCAAGACTCGCTGCGCCATCAACAAATTGATCTGCGCTCCAGATTAAAAGAATAAGACCTAAGATAACCGCAACAGTGAATATAAGCATCTGAATATTTGGTTTTTGAAAAAAAGGGGAGTATACAGTATTTTCGCGAAAAGGCTTAAAGATACTACATGGATTTAATTCCTTCTATAGTTCTTTATATTAAATACTTTTCCTTCGACTCTGCTCGGGGAACTTGCTCCCTGAGCAGAGTCGAAAGAAATGGGAATTTAATATCTGAAAATTTAACGTTTTATCAGAACCATTGGTAAATTATCTTTAGGGCGTAGCGTTAAGCGACAGTCTTGCTCACCCTTAAATTCTGGTGTTGTTTCTGCACGAAAGCGTTGTGCAAGTATAGCAAAAACTAATACAGACTCTTTAATGCCAAAAGCTTTTCCTGGGCATACGCGTGGTCCTGCGCTAAAAGGAATGTAAGTAAATTTCACAGCTTTTTTTGCATCTGGCATAAAGCGTTCAGGTATAAAGTGGTCAGGTTTATCCCAGTATTTATGATGACGTTGTATCAGCCAAGGAACAATGAGTATGTTTGACTTAGCGGGAACATGCATGCCATTAATAGTGTCATCTTCTGATGCCATGCGTGCCAAGACAGGGACGGGAGGATACAGGCGCATTGTTTCATCAAGAATAGCGCGCGTGTAGGGTAGTCTTTCAATATCTTCAAAGCTTGGGGTTTTACCACCTAGCTCTCGTGCTAATTCTTCATGAAGCTTTTTTTCAACCTCTGGGGCTTGAGATAATAAGTACCACATCCATGAAAGTACATTGGCGGTTGTTTCATGTCCTGCCATAAAGAGTACAATAATTTCATTGCGAATTTCTTCGCGTGTCATGGCTTTATTTTCATCAAGTGTTTCACTCGCACGAACAAGCTGTGCGGCTAAGGTCTCTTCATTTTCTTTATAAGTCGCTTTTTCGATGATCGCATCAATGACCGCATGAATGGTCTTTGCTGATTTCTTTCCTGTACCAAACTTACCGTTCAGGTTGGGTATCCATTTTTCAACACCAAATAATTTAGGTATATCCATTTGTCGCACAACTGTTTGATAGTCAGCAAAAGCGGTGACAACTGCAGCGGCACTTTCAGAGCCAAGTTTTTCACCAAATAATGTACGAGCGATAATATCTGCTCCGAGTTGCGCCATTTCTGGTTGCATTAAAATTTTTGTACCTGAGTCGAGTTTATCCCATTTTTTTTCCGTATCCTGTATTGCTGAAATCATCACGTCGCTATACATTTTTACGTGTTTATTATCAAAGGATGGGGTAAGTAATTTGCGGTGTTTTTTCCATGTTTCTCCTGTGCTTACAAATAAACCATTGCCAAGTAAAGGTTCTAATGCTTTTACTTGTTGGGTCGTTTTATCAAGATAATTCATGCCATTTTCGATAAAAACATGGCGAATAGTTTCGGGAGAGTTAACAACAAAAATATGCTGTTTAAGCACTTTAAAGTGCATAAAATCCTTTTTAAATGCAAATTCAGGCCAGATAGAGAGAAGATTTTTACGTGCAGCTAAGAGAGACTGGAAAGGATTGAGTTGTTTCTTGGGGCGAGGTGGGTAGGGCGGTTTAAAGTGGCTCATTATTTTTATGTCTCTAAAAAATGCGAATGGCTTTCATTAGTAAAAATATTTCCCATAAACGGTTTCCTTTTGTGCTACAAAAATAAACGCGTTTTTGTTCTCCAGCAAATTTTTTCTTGTGGGATATATTGCCTTTAAATGGGTATAAAAAATTCATGTTTTTATAAGAAAATCGTAAGACTTTGCGTGAAATTTTATTGTAGTTAAATTCAGCACCTAATTGGTATAAAGGTGACATGCCAAGCGATAGTATTTTTACATCTTCTTGACGAAAAATTTCCAGTGCTTCTAATATTAAAAAAGGACTTGCGCCATTGGGAGCAGTATCAAGAATTCGGTCTACATTGTGATAATAACCATATATTTTATTATTTTTATAGAAAGGGTCAAACACTGCAATACCTATCAGTTTAGTGCCTTGCTTTGCTATAAAGCAGCGTGAATTTTTTTCGTTCTCATATAAAAAGGGACGGTTAAGAAAAAATAACTCTTTACCTCCTTTGTTTTTTAACCATTCTTTTGACAAGCCTCTAATATCTTTAATTTCATTGCATTGAGAGAGGTCAATTTCTGATACTGCAACTTTCTCACGTAAGCATTTATTGCGCCACTGACGTAAACTACTTTTGCTTTTACCTTTTAAGTCATAATTTGGAATATGAATTTCTGTTTCAATACCAAATTGATTAATTTGATAGCCTAAATCATCCAGAATGACAGCAATATCACGCGCTATTTGGATAAACATGACACGAGGATATTTTCTGATAAATTCCTCTATAAGATAGCGTTTGTTTTCATTGGCACAAACGGGGTTAGCTAACACTATTTTGATACCAAAAGGGGCAAATAATAGGTGCTTATAATTGAGGTAGCTAAGATAACCAATATCGGGGATGTAAAAATGCTCTAAGCCATCTTGAAAAGTTGAATAAGATAGGCAGGAATCACCATACTGCTTAAAGTAAGGCAATAATATATCTGTGTTTTTACTATCGATAGTTTGTGTAGTGCTGTTTTGCATAGGCGCATAGTGTAATAGGTGAAGTGAATATAAGAAAGAAGGGGGATGATCTTGATGTAAATTAATTGGATAAAGTGGCGTAGTGGCTGTTAATTAAGCGCATCAAGGTACTTTATAGCGATAGATTTTATTGATCTGTGTATGGTTAATATCTATAAGAAAGAGCTATTTAAGTCCATTTGCCTCTCTTATTTAACCTATGTATAAGGTGTATTAATGGTTATTAGTATATTTTATCTATATAGATAAATATTAGAGCTTATTTCTATTGAGGTCTTTTAGCTCGAGTGATAGGGTTGCGCGCAGGTGATAATTCTCAATTATCGATGTTAAACTTTAAGTGAAAATCAAATAGGAATATGGACAATGATCACTACCAATCCGTTCGCTGAAATATCAGCTTTTATCCCCCCAGCAATAATGCAGACATACGTCATTCTGATGTTTCTTCTCGTCGTTGGTGGCACGATATTAGATGTGCTACATAAAAAAAGTGCTCAATACTTTTTTGAAAATGCAGAAAAAGCTAAAAAAGCTGCTACTACTGAAGTTAGTAGTGCGGCGAAAAAAGCTCTTATCGTTAAAACACTAACGAATGAAGTGCTAACTTCTTCAGAGTTCTCTAATCAGAAGCGTAGACTATCTCATCTATTAACAATGTATGGGTTTATTCTCTTCGTTTTATCAACAGTTGTTATGATTTTTGCCTATCCAACGGCAATAAATGACACCCCTGCGCTATGGCCTCTATTATGGCATCTAGGTGCATTGATGTTATGTGTTGGTGGATATTGGTTCTGGTTTGCTATTCGTGTTGACCTCGCATCTGAAGGTAAGCTGTGGTATCAAATCTCACCAAGAGCAGATATGTTTATCTTATCACTACTTGCAACCTGTACATTTGCTTTGCTTTGGTCGATCTCTCAGGGCGTTTGGTTGTTCTTTGCTTTGTTTATCCTATCAAGCACAATCCTATTTGGCGGTGTTCTTTGGTCTAAATTTGCTCATATGTTCTTCAAGCCAGCAGCAGCTTATCAAAAGCGTGTGACTAGAGCGGATGGTTCAAGAGAAAATCTACCTGGTGATTTCGATTTAGCATCTGCTGATGTGCATGCAAAATTTCCAGATATCCCTGAGTACATGGGTACTAATCCAGAAAATATGGGACTTGGTATTAAGCGCGAAGCGCCTCACCATTACTAAATCTAAATTAACTAAATTAACTAAAAGAGAGGAATCATCATATGCCTACTTTTGTATATATGACTCGTTGTGATGGTTGTGGACATTGTGTCGACATTTGCCCATCAGACATCATGCACATTGATACCGTTACTCGTCGTGCTTATAACATTGAGCCTAACATGTGTTGGGAGTGTTACTCGTGTGTAAAAGCATGTCCACACCACGCGATTGACGTACGTGGTTATGCAGACTTTGCTCCACTAGGATCAAGTGTTCGTACTGTGCGTGATGAAGAAAAAGGTACTATCGCTTGGCGCATTAAATTCCGTAATGGAAAGAAAGATATGGAGCTATTAGCTCCTATCACTACTAAGCCTTGGGGTAAGTTTATCCCTCAGCTTGCTGACGAAGCTGCTCCTAGTCAGGAAATGCGCGATAGTGAATTATTGTTTAATGAGCCTAAATATATTCGTCTTGATGAAGGTGGATTACATACGCTCGAGTCCAATGGACAGAAATTGAAAGAAGGAGTGTACTACTAATGACAACGTACAAGACAATTATTGAAGATGATATTGATATTTTAGTAGCTGGTGCTGGTCTTGGTGGTACAGGTGCAGCTTGGGAGGCTCGTTATTGGGGTCAAGATAAAAAAATTGTCATTGCTGAAAAAGCGAATATCGATCGTTCTGGTGCTGTAGCTCAGGGTCTATACGCAATCAACTGTTATATGGGAACTCGTTTTGGCGAAAACAATCCAGAAGATCACGTGCGTTATGCGCGTATGGATTTGATGGGCATGGTTCGTGAAGACTTGGCATTTGATATGGCGCGTCACGTAGATTCGGCTGTTCATCAGTTTGAAGAGTGGGGACTACCTATTATGCGCAATAAGGACAGTGGTGCTTATTTGCGTGAAGGTCGTTGGCAGATCATGATTCATGGTGAGTCGTACAAGCCAATTGTTGCAGAAGCAGCAAAGAAATCAGCCGATAAAGTATTTAACCGTATCTGTGTTACTCATTTACTAATGGATGAGTCACAAGAAGAGCGTGTAGCGGGCGCTGTAGGTTTCAATGTGCGTACCGGTAATTACCACGTATTTAAGTCAAAGACAGTTATTGTTGGTGCGGGTGGTGCTTCTAATATCTTTAAGCCTCGTTCAGTAGGTG